>DNNJ01000307.1:0-1019 GCA_003487955.1 Clostridiales bacterium
CTGCCATTTTTCAGAAAATCATTTTGGGGGACATTCCTCTAAAGATTATCTCCATAGACTATCCTTCTTTAGAGGTGTGTCCCCATACTTCTGATAATGGGGTTAAGGCTATAAAAAAAACCTCTCGTCTCTATATACATATATATATAGGGACGAAAGGTCTTTCGCGGTACCACCCTAATTCACGATAAAAAAATATCGCCTCATTCAAGTCGAAAAAACTATAAGTTTTTTGAACTCTATTCTTATAACGCAGAAATACGTCTTCGTCTACTTAATTCGACTCAGAAGCTCAGGAGTGATCATTATATCTTATAACACCGATTTTCACCAGCCACCGGTTCTCTGAAGTTATTTGTAAGATACTTTTGTCTCCGTCAAAGCATTTTTTTAACTTGTTATGGATTATATACTGAATGAAATGATTTTGTCAACACTTATTTTTTAATATTTTTATTTCAGCTGGTTTAGGGCGTTAAAACGAAAAGAACCGTCCTAAAACTACAAAACTATTTAAATCGCAGGTCCTTTCCGTAAAATTTAAGGGGAATAAAATTATTGAATATTCGGGATGTAATTCTGTCAGAATAAGTATCCCTAAGCTGCTCCAAGGATAAATTAGTTGAAATTATTGTTCTTTTATCAGTAATCATTCTTTCATTGATAATATTAAAAAGCTCTGCATTGGTAAATGAATTGCTCACCTCTGTTCCAAGGTCATCAATAATAAGCAGGTCACAATCAAAAATCATATTATAATTCATCAGGTTTTCTTCGGTTTCATTCAGCTTGTTAAACTTATGGTTTTCAACTGTTTCAAACAGCGAAAAGGAAGTCTGGTACAAAACAGAAATTTCTTTATTCAAAAGTTCATTTGCAATGCAGTTGCACATAAATGTTTTGCCTAAGCCCGTTCCTCCGAAAAACAGCAGGTTCATGTTTGTATCATTGAAGTTACTGCAAAAATCCTGGCTTATTTCCAAAACATAATACATATTCTGCCTTGGTGTCAGCTTTTC
>DNNJ01000307.1:1302-4256 GCA_003487955.1 Clostridiales bacterium
TCTTTTCCAAGCATATTAACCATATTTGACATTTGAAACAGATTATTTATTATTTGTCTGTTAAAACAGCTGCATCTTTTCCCATCCGTAGTATAACCTGTATCGCTGCACTTTTTGCATTCATATTCAATTTCCAAATAATCTTCAGGAATGTTGTTTTTTTCGAAAATCGACTGCCTTTCCTTTTTCAGCTCTTCTATTTCCTGCCTTAATCTATTAACATGTACATCCAGCTCATCAGGCATTGATAAAAAACACTTCGATAAATTTATGCTGAATAATTTCAATTGTTTGTCAATTTCAGAAAGGCGTGGAAGAGCAGCATAAAGTTTTTCCCTTTTTTTATCTGCTTCATGAGCAGCTCTTAATCTTTTTTTGTTGTAATCTGTCATAATATTTTCAATTATTTGTTTATTCATTGTCATCCCCTTCCTCCGGAATTGCCAAACCTAACTTATTAAGCTTCTTCTCAAATCTTTCTCTTGCAATTTTCTCTAGCTCATCTCCTGAAATACCATCGCTTTGAATAAAATTATGAAACTTGTTTTTATTCTTGGAAGTTTCCTTTTTTGGTTTTCCAGGTTTTTTATCATTTTTTAAATCATCAATGGTTTTAAAACCGTTTTTGTACCATTCACTTAAGATTTTATCGAAATAATTCAAATTCGGATTATTGATTTTTGTTGAATTATCTAAACATTTCAAAATCATTTCCATAGAAAAATCCCATTCATCAATCCATCTATCAATTGTTCTCATTTCAGCCTCAGTGAGGGTCCTGTTAAAACCCAAAGCCTTGCTTATTCTTGAATAGGCAGAAAACCTGTCATTGCGTTTTTCAAGATACTCAACCATTGTGTCCAAATCCACCACTCCGGCATCATACCATGCTGAAACAACAGATTCTATGTAACTAAATCTCTTTACCTTTTTATTGTTGACAGAGTAACTGAAAGCTTGGGTCATCACATTAGGTTTAGTTTTATACTTGTTCAGCCAGGTGACTATTTTTTGCTTCTCATTGATTTTTAAAGGTCTCCCTAGCATATCTTCTATTTCTTCCATCATGGTTTTTATTTCAGGATTCTTAGCGGTAGAAATTAACTGTTCATTATCAACATAATTATTTTTATCGTTAACATTTCGAATATGCTTGTACACATTATCCACATAATATTGCTTAAGATTTACAAATTCAACTATATAGTTGTATTCATCATCTGTTTCATGCTTAATGATTATACCTTCATTTTCCCAATAATTCCATGCATTTAATACATCGGTCAAAGGTAGCTTTAAATTTTTTGAAAGAGTTTCATTGTTAAAATCTTGCCTGTCCTTGGCATATTTGTATCCCATCAGATATACCTTTACATAGGTTCCGTCAGCTTGGGGCATGTAGTCGTTTATAAAAATATTCTCTATGGGGGTATCTCCTAAGTCTTTTTGCATTTCTTGAAGAATAAAATACATGTATTTCTCCTTTTTCTACATAATTTGTCAAAACATTTGTAATATAATTGTAACAATCTTGTTATAATAATGTGAAAACATTTTCTCTTTAAAATTGTTGACATAATGGCATGTAATCGAATATAATGTCTTAAAGATATATTAAAGACATTTTAGTTTAACTTTATTATATCATTTTTTTATATAAAAGAAAAATGTTATTTTTCTCGTGATAATAGTAAAATATTATGTAGCTAGGAAGTAGAACTTATGAAAATCAAACTTTTACCAATCAAAGATTTAACATTTAAAATTTTAAATAAAAATAATTTAAACACCAAAATATTTAAGCAATTAGACGAAAAAAAAGATAGACAACCTCTCCAACTATCCAAACGAATTAGAGGAACAATCGCACTATTTCTTGCAACAACCATTATATTAAGCGTAATTTACGCTTCAGATTATTTAAAAACTCACGAAAACAATGTATATGCAACCGACAGCTTTACAATTATATCCGGTGAAAACGAGCTGTGCCGGGTAAGAGACCCGGAACTGCTCGATACAGTATTAAAAAAATTAGATAAAGATTTAGAAAATAGATTGCATCATGAAATAAAAATAGAAAACAAATTCGATTTAGCAGCCTCAAAGGCAAAAGACAGAGAAATTATAACAGAAAATGAGCTTTACGAATTGATTAAGTCAAATATTATTTATTCCATTATGGCATATGAAATAAATGTAAATGGAGAAAAAATAGGAATTGTAAATTCCGAATATGAAGCAAACAGTGTAATTGAAGAAGTTAAGTATCATTTCTCCAAAGATTATGATAAAGAGTCATTGCTCGAGGTTACCACAGTTGAAGATATAGAAATAAAACAAGTAAAAGCAACTAATGCAGAAATTCAAGAAAAAGAAAAACTTACAGATTACATAATTAAAGGAACCGACGAAGAAAAGACATATATAGTGGAGAAGGGCGACAATTATTGGAATATAGCTGAATACTTCAATATGGGAATAGATGATTTATTATTAGCAAACGCTGCAGCCGAAGATGATATAATACAAATCGGTGATGAAATAAATTTAATAGTACCAAAACCATTTATAAATGTACAAGTAAAAAGGAAAGTTGTACAGGAAGAAAAAATGCCTTATGAAACGGAATACGCAAAGGTATCATACATGTACAATGATGAAGAAATCGTAACAAGAGCAGGTAAGTACGGTATTTCAGAAATTGAAGCCATTTTGACTGAACAAAACGGTATTCAAATAGCAAAAGAAGTATTGTCGGAAAAAGTAATAACTGAGCCTGTAACAAGGTTAGTAACAACAGGAACGCAAGATCCACCGCCGAAACAAGGGACAGGATTCTTTATAAATCCTCTGCCTGGCTCAATGATAACCTCACGATACGGCACCAGGTCCGGAGGCTTCCATAGAGGTCAGGATATGGCAAAGGCAGCCGGTTCGTCAATAAAAGCTGC
>DNNJ01000307.1:4505-5474 GCA_003487955.1 Clostridiales bacterium
TTGATATAGACCATGGAGGCGGTTTTACAACAAGATACGCCCACTGCAGTGACCTTTATGTGTCAGCCGGAGAAAAGGTGTATCAAGGCAAAATAATAGCAGCTGTAGGCTCTACAGGAGTATCATCAGGACCTCATTTACACTTTGAAGTAAGAAAATACGGCTCGCTGGTTAATCCTGCTTCATATATAGGAGTACAATACAGATGACAAGGGGATGGGGGTACTGTCATTAAATACAAACACAGATAAATTCAGCCGATGAAAATTCATCGGCTTTTTTGATTTTTCAGAATGACAAATTATACATGTTTTCTCAAAAAATTTTTATTGCAATTTTTGAAGTTTCGTAATAAAATGAAAAAGTATTATGCAATTCCGCAATACCGCATCCCCTACTAAATATATAAAGGATGGTCAGATGTTATACTTAGATAATAGATTTATGGAAGTGGCTCTTCCAATAATCGAGCATGAAGAATATCAACAAATGAGATATATTAAACACCATGATGAAAGTGTGTTTGAACATTCCGTAAAAGTTGCATTTTATGCATATCAAATGACATATAAACAAAATTTAGACTGGGAATCAACAATAAGGGGAGCTTTGCTCCATGACTTTTTTCTGTATAAGTTTAAAAAATGTTTTAGTTTAAGAATAGTAACAGATTCAATAAAACACGCTATAGTACATCCCAAAATTGCTTTTGACAATGCAGTTAAATTTTTCGAGCTAAATGAAAAAGAAGAAAATATCATAAAGGGACATATGTTTCCTTTTGGATTCCCAAAGTCAAAAGAAGCATGGATTGTAAGCTTTGTGGACAAATATATTGCAGTATTTGAATACTCTTCAAATATTAAGAAAATGATGCAAAAGAAACAGCCGGCATACCAAGCCGAATAATATCGGGGACATTCCTTCATGGACTGACCCTAATGAATTACTAACCATGAAGGTGTGTCC
>DNNJ01000245.1:0-5776 GCA_003487955.1 Clostridiales bacterium
AATTAGGTAAGTTAATTGGCGCCGAACTTGTTTTCATAACTGTTATCAATATGCCTTCAGAAGAAAAATATGCATATTTCGGTATGGCTGTTGAAAATCAATTTTCGGCAAATCGTAAGGAAATGCTTAATAAATTAATGCAGCAGGAATCTAAAATGCTTAACATTATTGTAAGAAATTTAAATACCGGTGATTTAAAGGTAACCAAGAAAATTTTGGTAGGCAGGTCTGCGGCTGAAATTCTAAAGTTTGCGGAAGATGAAAATGTTGATTATATTTTTATGGGAAGAAGAGGATTTTCTCCTGTTCAACGATTTTTTGTAGGCTCAGTCACTCAAAAGGTTATTTCAGCGGCACCATGTCCGGTAATAGTAATAAACGGATAAATTAGAGGTAGGGGGACACACCTTTATGGTAAGTAAGCCGTTGGAGTCAATCCATAAAGGAATGTCCCCGTATTTAAGGGGGACACACCTTTATGATAAGTAAGCCGTTGGAGTCAACCCATAAAGGAATGTCCCCGTACTTAAGGGGGACACACTAATTCTGAAGGTATGTCCCCTTATTTTTGCATTAGCTGAATAAACATTGCATAAATTCTTCCTTTTTAATCCTGCCAAGATATTCATCAATCGAAACATCTTCCAACGCTTTATTTATCTCATTCATGTCATACTTAACACCTAAAAGCTTTCCTTCCAATTCTTTAACATCTTTTTTGCCGAAGAAGTCACCATAGATTTTACAATTTTCAATAATTCCGTTGCTCACATGAAGTCTTACTTCTACACATCCGCCTTCAAACCTGTTATAACCTTTATAGTTGAATTCAGGTGAGCTTCCAAAGTTCCATTCCCATGTTCCATATCTTTCGTCAACCATTCTTTGAATATTATTTCTGTCTTCATCGGATAATTCATATGTTTCAACAGGTTGATTGAAATATTCAAAGATATTCTTTAATAAAACATCTTTAAATTGCATAACATCAATATCATCCTTAACATAGGGCTTAATGTTTGTCACTCTGCTGGATACAGACTTTACTCCCTTAGATTCTATTTTATCTCTTTTTACATTCAATGCTTTTGACAATACGTCCAATTTAGTATCAAAGAGCAGGGTTCCATGATTCAATACTCTTCCTTTTACAATGCTTTGAGCAATGCCTGAAAACTTCTTTCCGTCAATTACAATATCATTTCTTCCCGACAGTTCACAGTCCACTCCCAATTTTTCCAATGCCTTGACTATGGGAATATTGTATGTTTTAAAGTCTATTAAATTACTTTGTGCTTTGGTTATAAAGGAAAAGTTTAAATTCCCCAAATCATGATAAACGGCTCCGCCGCCGGTTACTCTTCTGACAACATTAATATTGTTTCCGTTAACAAATTCCATATTGATTTCTTCTATAGTATTTTGATTTTTACCTACAATTATTGAAGGACCGTTTCTCCACAACAAAACGAAATCTTCATTGACATCTAAATTTCTAAAAACATACTCTTCAAATGCTAAATTAAAATGCGGGTCTGTTGAATTATTTTCAATAAATTTCATACTGCTCTCCTATCTTTTAGTAAACATAGTTTTAATTATGTAATCTTATTTTGCAAATTATATAATAAAGCATAATATAATTCAATATTTAATTTAAGGTTTTCAGTTTTTGAGTTGGATTTTGTCATAATTTGTATTATACTATGTATTGGTGGTGACATAATGATTAATAAGACGATATCTTTAATATTAGCTGTAATGTTGATGGCGAGTCCTCATGTAAAATGCCCCGAGGTGGTGAAAATACTGTCTATCGGCAATTCGTTTTCGCAAGATTCAGTTTATTATTTGTATGATATAGCCGAATCTGCAGGTGTCAATGTAATAATCGGCAACTTATACTTTAGCGGAAGCCCTTTAGAGAGACATGAAATGAATGCTGAGGAAAATCTTAAAGCATATTCCTATCAAAAGTGGACATCTTCAGAAATGACGGAAGAAAAAAACAAAACAATGAAAGAAGTACTGCTTGATGAAGATTGGGATTACATAACATTTCAGCAATCATCCGAAAACTCGGGATTTTACAATACTTATCAGCCTTATCTGAATAATTTGGTTGATTATGTTAAATCAATATCAAAAAATCCTGATGTGAAATTTGCCCTAAATATGACTTGGGCTTATTCTTCCGGCAGCAGCAATAAAGGTTTTGCCGCTTATAACTATAATCAATTCAATATGTATCGCAATATTGCCGAATCCTACAAGCAAGCAATTGAAGAAACAGAAATTGATATAATTATTCCATGCGGAACAGCAATACAAAATGCCCGGACAAACAAACACCTCCATGCTATCGGTGATCAGCTCACCAATGACGGTTATCATTTAGAAAATGGTATGGGAAAATACATTGCAGGTTTAACTTTCTTTGAAACATTGATTAATGATAAAAGTTTAGACTTGGATATTTATAATGATGTGACATTTATGCCTGAAACAAAAAATGACACAGCCGATTTAGCTTATATAGCAAAAAAGTCTGTAATTGAAGCGGTAAATGCTCCATATATAATAACAAGAATTCATGAATAAACAGAAATACGAGTCTACAAGGAATAAAAAGAGACGGATATGATTAATTCAATCAAAGACCGTCTCTAGGAATTTACTAATGTTTACTAAAATTTGAAATTCTCAAGAACGAAAAGAACCGTCCCTAAAATTTTTATATATTATCTGCTTGCTTCGTATTGTTTTAAAAGCTCTACAAATAACTTTGGAACTTTCATCATATTTTCAGGAGTTTCAACATATGACAAGCGGAATTGCGTGCTTCCCGGGTTGTTTTCACCCTTTTTAATATCATAGAATCCTTTCATAGGTGCAACCAACAAAGTTGTTTGAACACCGTCCAAGTCCACAACACCTTCTCCGGCAGTGAACAAGCAGAAATCAATTGAATCAAATCCCGGTTTTACAACATTCCTAACATCTACTACTGTGTAAATTGATGCATCAGGGCTTGAAATAATCAAACCAGGCTCTAATTTTTTAAACTCTGATGTTACATTTTTTATCATACCGCCGTAGTAATTACGGAGGTCTTTACACCAATCTGCAATTTGTTCTTTTGATTCATGTGCCAATGCTCCAAATATATACTGACCGATTGCATTTGCACAAAGGTTTGCCGTATATTCTGCTGTACAGCGTTTACCGAATTCAGGATTGTCGGTTATAACTGCACCTATTCTTAATCCGCATGCATTCCATACCTTTGATGCAGTTTCAATACTTATTCTTCTTCCTTCAATACCCGGTACATCATCATCCGTAATTCCCCAGATACTTACTAATTCGTTTCCTTCAATATAGAATAATTCACGATAAGCTTCATCACTTGCCATCCACATATTGTATTTAACGCATAGCTCTGCAAGTGAAATTAATGTTTCTTTGTCAAAATACTGACCTGTAGGGTTGTCATAAGGCACAACAAGCAATGCTCCCGGATTGCTTTCTTTTATTGTTTCTTCTATTTTATCGATTTCCGGAAGGCTGAATTTTCCATCTTCATTTAAATGACGTTTAACCGTAATAGTCTTACGCCCTAATCTTTCAGCAAAAGATATGTAGTTTGTATAAGCAGGGTCAATCATCATCAGAGGTTTTTCATCAGCTCCTGCAGGTCCGCATACTCCGATTATTAACAATTCCATTCCGGTTGAACCGCCATCTGTAACTACAACGCTTAATTTACTTGTGTCAAATCCTTGACATTTCAGAATGTTTATAAATGCATCCTGTGTTTCTCCAAATCCGCCGGTAGCTGTATATCTAATAACACCTTTATTAAACGGGCTTTCAGGTGCATCTAAGTTAAACATTCTTTTTTGCATAGCCGGGTTTGTAGGCAGTGAAACATTGCCGATTCCTACATTGATAACAGCTTCAGGTTTATTCTTACGTTCTGCATACTTCATTTGTGACAGTCTTACATCTGAAGGTACTCTTGATTCAAAATGTGCTGACAATACTGGTTTACTCATTTATAAAACCCTCCTATTAATATGTTGTTATGTTAGTTAATAGCTAGCCTGTTAAATTTCATTATATCGAACTTTCAGATTTTTGTCTATATATTTAGCTTGATTATATGGTAAATATTAGTATGTTTGTTACTGTTCACACCCGGGTTGTCATCCTATAGTTTGTTACTGTTACGCCAAATATTCATTTTCTGGGCTTCCTTAATTAAATCATCTCGAAAATCGGGATGAGCAATACTAATAATCATTTCTGCTCTTTCCCATGTGGAGCGACCTGCAAGATTAACAATACCCCACTCTGTGACTAAATAATGAGCTTGTGAACGAGGGTCAGTAACAATCTCACAGGATGAAAAATTCGGAACTACACGTGACTTAAGTTCCCCTGTACTTCTGTCAGTGTATGTTGAGGCAAAACTGATAAAGCTTTTTCCGCCTTTTGATATGTATGCACCGGTCATGAAGTCAAGTTGCCCTCCTGTGCCGCTGATATGTCTGGTACCGGAAGATTCTGATGATATCTGCCCATAAATGTCAACCGATATACAATTATTTATAGACACCATTTTATCCAATTGAGACATCACCCTTGGATCATTAATATAATTAACAGGATAAGAAGCAAGTCCCGGATTATTATCAACCCATTCATGCAACTCCTTTGAGCCTGCACAAAATGCCCATGTCCCTTTTCCTCTATCAATAGTTTTACATTTATTTGTTAATTTTCCTGCCTTATGCATTAATAAATAAGCGTCAACCAACATCTCTGTATGCATACCCAAATCTTTTAAATCTGATTCTGCAATCATTGAACCAACTGAATTTGGCAGACCTCCTATACCAAGCTGAATAGTAGAACCATCTTCAATCTCTTCAACAATCATGCCGGCTACCTTTATATCAACCTCGTTTGGTATTGGTGCTGGCAGTTCAAAAATATCCGGATTAGTACCTTCAACAATATAATCTGCTTCTGTAATATGTATTCTTTCTTCCTGTCCGCCTAAAGCTACAGGCAGCTTTTGATTTACTTCCAAAATTACTATTTTAGCCTTTTCGACGATGGCTCTGCTTGCTGAGTTTGAAAGGGAAAAACTAAAGTAACCATGTTTATCCATAGGTGCAACTTGCATCATTGCCACATCAACATCTAAATAATCCCTGTAAAATGAAGGTTTATTACGATATACCATTGGAATATAATTGCATAAGCCCTTATCATGCATTTTTCTTTCATAACCGCTGAAATGCCAACTTGAATAGGTAAAAACCTCACGCTTTTGGTCAACCTTTATAATTTCCAAAGGTTTCATCGATAGCCCGCCCCTTACTTTTACATCCTGCAATTCTTCTTTTCTTGCAGCTAAAGCCTTGTCTAATATATCACATGTTGTTAAACAAAAACCATAATCTACCCAATCCCCGGATTTAACAACTTTGACTGCCTTTTCAGGCGTAGTTAATTTGTTTTTGTATTCTTCAATAAAATTCATTCTGTACCTTTCTCCTTTCATATACTAAACAGCTTCAATTATATAATAATATACATTCTTTTACAATAAAGAATTTCAGGAGCCCTCCTTTTGAATCTAAGGGATTTATTTCTTATTATTTACAATAATAAAGCAGCTAAACATAGTCTGCTGCTTTATATATTTATATTACATTTTTACAAATATTACATTTTTACAAGCAATGTTTTAAGACCGATTCCT
>DNNJ01000245.1:6064-7229 GCA_003487955.1 Clostridiales bacterium
ATATGCCGCAAGTCCTCCTGCTACCACAGCACCTTCTTCAGCTAATACCTTTCTGAATTCTGCATCATTTATTCCTTCAGGATACAGAACAGTTGAAAGTGTCGAGCATCTGTGCTCTTTTTTTGCTAACACTTTAAATCCCATTGCTTCGAGAGAATCGTTAAAGGCATTGGACACTCTTGCATGTCTGTCATATCTTTCTTCAATTCCTTCTTCTTTTATGAGTCTTACTGATTCTTTAAGAGCCCAAACCATATTTACTGCAGGAGTTGCATAATATTTTGACGGATCATTCATTATTGGAATCCATTTTTCAAAGTCAATGAAATATTCAGGTATAGTTCCTAAAGACTTTCTTCTTGAAAGTGCTTTCTGTCCCGCCCATACTATGGCAAGACCCGGTGCAACTCCAAATGCTTTTTGTGAGCCTGTGAACAATACGTCTATATTCATATCATCAACATATTGTCTTTCCCCTGCTGAAGCTGCAACCCCGTCAACTATGTATACTGTGTCAGGGAATTTCTTTACAACCTTTCCTATTTCCTCAATTGGTGCACGAGCTCCCGTTGAAGTGTCAACATGTGTTACGGTAATTGCCGCATAATTCTTTTCTTTCAGTTTTTCTTCAACAGCTTCAGGAGAAACAACATCTCCCCATTCAGCAGACAATACATCTACATTAAGACCTTTTCTGGTACAAATATCAATAAATCTGTCGCCAAAGAACCCGTTTGATACTATCAATATATTATCATCTTTTTTTGTAACATTGGCAACTGCCATTTCCATAGCCATTGTACCGCTGCCGGCTACTACAAAACATTCACCGTCAACTTTCCACATTTCTTTTAAATCTAATATTAGTTCACCAAAGTCCTTAACAAAAATAGGGTCTCCAAATGCAACTGTTTCTCTTCCCATTTGATCATTGATTGTTCTTACTGTGGGAGTGGGTCCCGGGATCATTACTAATTTTTTATTTTTCATAATATCCTCCTTTTTCATTTCACTAAGTGAAATGTAATTTCTTTATTATATATATAATACCCTTTTTTCTGATTTATGTCAACTATATTTTGAATTCTTTTTATTCTATATTGTTTCCAAATTATCATTTTTATGCTATACTAATATGGAAATATTATTTTACAATGTAAAATTA
>DNNJ01000128.1:0-3578 GCA_003487955.1 Clostridiales bacterium
TACACTGTCGTGTTAAATATTAATAAAAGTATTATAATCATTATAATTTTACGGGCTATAGTTTTCAATATTCACACCTCTCTGTATTGTGAAACTTATTGATTATCATGTTTATAATGTAAATATTCCCATATTATTGAAAATTATACCTTTATTTTTGTGATATGCTTTCTTTCATACCATTTTTGTCAAAAAAAATGGATAGTACTTCTTTCAGGAGTACTATCCCCATGGGATTCTGCGGTTTTGCGCATCTACAAATGCAGTTTTTCAGAAATTTTAGACATTATCACTGCAGCCTCAGCTCTGGTTAAGTATGCATCAGGACTAAATATTCCTGAGCCCTTACCGGACATAATGCTGTTGGTGTAGACTGTTTTAATTGCCATAATTTCTTCTTCATTTAAATTGCTTATATCAGTAAACACAGTCTCTATATCTATTGAAGTAAACTCTTCGTTGATTTCAAATAAATTTTCAATTATTAACGCTGCTTCTTTTCTGTTTAAATTTTCCAAAATATTAACCAAATCTTCTTCATCGACTAATCCTGATTCATAAACATCTTCTACATATTCAACAGCCCATGGATTAATATCTTCATTATTTGCCAATAAAACAGGTTCTGCTTCTTCAGATAATATTTCTGCTTCCCGGGAGCTTTTTTCTTTTTCTTCGTCATCCCGGGACTTATCATTTTCTGTTGAGCTTTCTTCATTTTTCGATGGGCTATTCTCATCTTCTGAGCTGATATTCACACCTTCAGCATAGTCCAATGCTTTGCTTAATAGTATGCAGAATTCTTCTTTGGAAACATAATTGTCAGGATTGTAGTATTGCGCTTCACTGATAATATTTTTCCCATATAGCTCCATTATTATTTTTCTTGCCCAGTGGAAGGATATATCTTCAAATACATATCTTCCATACTCATTATCTCCGGTTCTATATAGAAAGTTCCTTTCTATCCAGCCTTCAGTATTGTCGTCTATATATACTTTGTACCAATAATATCCATTTTGTAATACAGGTCCTTCAACTATAATCCCTAATTGATTTAATGAAATATCATGTATATACCTGCCCGCAGGAGCATCCCTCAAATGAAATTTTGTCCTTATACCGTCAGTTCTTACATAATCTCCCTTTTCATAAAATGCTATGTTACCGCCATTTGTATACATGGGTGTGGGAACAACCAAAGACCTGCTTGGTTTCCCTGTTGCAGGAAGATATGAAAAATCGATATTGTGTATTTTCCCGTCATATTCTTTTTCAATAACATCATAAATCAACTGCTGATAAGTGTATTTTTTTGCATAGGATTGAACCACATTTGGATTGTTGCTCTGCGCCCAGCCGTTATAAGCCCATAAAGCAAAATACCAGTTTTCCAATACATTAGGGTCCATATTGCCTACACTTGAAACTTCATTGTATGAACTCATGCTCCATTTATTCAGAAGTACATCAGCCCCTGCTTCAATATTATACTCTAAATCATATTTCAATTTTTCGCTGTCATAACCGCCATACCTGTTGTTAATCTGCATGAGACCAATGCTTGTACCATTTATTTTCGGACTGCCGTCTGATTTGTAATGCTCATAACAAGATTCAACCCTTGCTATTGCTTTTAAAAGGATTGCCGGGATTGCCCTCTTTTCGGCAACTCTATCAATCATTAACTCTAATTCTTCCCTGGTCGGATTAACTCCCGCATATACAAATGTATTTAATGTAAATGCTAAAACAAAAATTATTAAAATAATTTTTCGGGTAGTGGTTTTAAATATTTTCATATTTATTCCTCCCTGATTCATTCTATCTGAGTCTAATTCTTTCGACCCTGTTTTTCATAAGCTGATTTACACTATCATTCATTAAAATTCTTAGTCTTAACCAATATTTATTTGAATGCGGTCAATTATATTTAATATCTCGCCTTTTGCTTTTTCCAATGCTTCTATTGATTTGTCACGACTTTCTCCGTTTATTGAAAAATACACCTTTAATTTAGGTTCAGTTCCTGAAGGTCTCAATACTAACCAGGAGCCATCTTCAAAAGAAAACTTCAAAACATCCGATTTCGGATAATTTATTTTTTCAGTAGTTCCTTTTATAAGGTTTAATGAAATACTCATCTTATAGTCAATAATTGTAGGAATTTTTTTACCCGCTAACGAACTTGGTTTGTTTTCTCTGAAATACTCCATAATTGACTTCATTTTACTTTGTCCGGTAATACCGGAGAAATATAATGAAACAGTTTCTTCTATATAATAACCGTGCTCATCATATATTTCAGCTAAAACATCTATTAGTGTTTTACCCTGTTTCTTATAATATGCAGACATTTCACAAATGAGCATAGAAGCAATAACTGCATCCTTATCTCTTACAAAGGTTCCTGCCAAATAACCGAAACTTTCTTCATATCCGAACAGGAAATTATATTCTTTTGTATCTTCAAACTTCTGCATCAATTCAGCAATATATTTAAAACCCGTCAATGTATCAAATGTTGTTACATCATATTTATCTGCAATACAGTTTGCCACTTCACTGGTTACAACAGTTTTAACAATTGCCGGACTTTCCGGAATTTTTCCCTGCTCTTCCAAAGAAGCAAGCAAGTAATTTAAAAGCAATGCTCCGGTTTGATTGCCGTTTAAAGGAACAAATTCCCCTTTATGCTTTACAATTACTCCTACACGGTCGCAGTCAGGATCTGTGCCTATAATTATTTCACCGTTCAGATCTTCGGCTTTTTTAATTGCTAAATCAAAAGAGCTCAGCTCTTCCGGGTTAGGTGAGCTAACCGTTGAAAATTGAGAATCCGGTTTTTCCTGCTCTTCAACAACAAATACATTTTTGTATCCCATTTCATCCAACACTCTTCTTACCGGTTTATTTCCTGTTCCGTGAAGGGGAGTGTATATAATTTTAATATTCTTATCAACATTATTTCTTAAACCAAGCTTCTTTATTTCATTTATGTAAGATGTATC
This sequence comes from Clostridiales bacterium, assembly GCA_003487955.1. Lineage (GTDB taxonomy): Bacteria > Bacillota > Clostridia > Tissierellales > Sedimentibacteraceae > Sedimentibacter. Next base: position 3,012 of record DNNJ01000128.1, read on the forward strand.
TACATCATTTCCTATTATTTGAATCTTTGAATTTCCAGCAAATTTTTCTGATTTTATATCTTCTAATTTTACTTCATTGATTTTTTCAATAATTATATCAGCATCCTTAACCACCTGCCCCCCAAATTCGTCATATACCTTGTAACCGTTATATTCCGGAGGATTATGGCTTGCAGTTATTACAACACCTGCCTTGCAATTAAAATACCTCACGGCATAGGATAATTCAGGTGTTGGTCTTAGGCTGTCGAAAAGATAAACCTTTATATTATTTGCTGCAAATACACATGCGGTTTTCTCTGCAAATTCTTTTGACATATTTCTTGAGTCATATGCAATTGCCGCAGAAATCTTTTGATCTTTGTGTTTCTCAATCAGATAATTAGCAATTCCCTGAGTTGCCTTTGAAACAGTAACTATATTCATGCGATTTGTTCCTGCACCTATCTTTCCCCTCATACCTCCGGTACCGAACTCCAATTCCCTGTAGAATCTGTCTTCTATTTCTATTTCAATCTTTTCAATTTCCTTTAATTCTTTTTTTATCTCATCGTCTACATATGGACT
>DNNJ01000128.1:3864-8719 GCA_003487955.1 Clostridiales bacterium
TTTCTTTCAAGTCATTTCTTTTGAGAGCATAGTCAACAGTTGCTTCAAGAAAACCAAGCTTACTGCCTACATCATATCTTCTGCCCTGGAAAATATAAGCATATATTTCTTCGGTATTGCATAATTCCTTTAATCCGTCTGTAAGCTGAATTTCTCCCTCTATACCAGCCTTTGTATTCTCAAGTATCTTAAATATTTTCGGAGTTATGATATACCTTCCTAATATTGCGATATTTGTAGGTGCATTATCTTTATCAGGTTTTTCAACTAAATCATTCACAGTGTAAATTCTGTCATTAATTTTTTCACCTGACACTATGCCGTATTTGTGAACATTTTCCCACTCTACCGGCTGCACGCCTAGTATTGTAGAGTTGTATTCCTCAAAAACTTCCAACATTTGCTTAAGACATGGCTTTTCCGAATCCACAATATCGTCGCCTAAAAGCACTGCAAAAGGCTCATCGCCAACAAAGGATTTGGCGCAATAAATCGCATGTCCTAATCCCAAAGGATCTTTCTGTCTTACTGTATGAATATTTATCATTTTAGAAATTTTTTTAATTTCTTCCAAAAGCTCTTGTTTATTGCTCTTCTCTAAATTATATTCAAGCTCTGCTGCTCTGTCAAAATGCTCTTCAATTGAACCTTTATTTCTTCCTGTTATTATTAATACATCTTCAATTCCGGAAGCAACAACTTCCTCCACTATGTATTGTATTGTCGGTTTATCCACAATGGGCAGCATTTCCTTAGGAATTGCTTTTGTTGCAGGCAAAAATCTTGTGCCCAACCCTGCTGCAGGTATTACTGCCTTTCTTACTTTCATATTTACCTCTACTTCCGTTACTGCACACTGTAATTCATTTTTATATTTTCAGAAATCAAAGCATCTTTCAGAACATCCATATGCTCCAAGGACTGTCCTGTTCCCTTGGCAACACAAGATACGGCATCCTCTGCTATGGTTACGTTCAATCCGGTTCTCTTTTCAAGCAGTTTATCCATACCATGAATGAGACATCCGCCGCCTGTCATAACAATACCCTTTTCACTTATATCAGCTGCAAGTTCCGGCGGAGTTTTTTCAAGTACTGAATGTACTGCATCAGCAATTGTAGTAATTGTTTCTTCCATGGCTTCCAGCGAATCTGAAGATGAAATGGTTAAATTAACCGGCAGCCCGGTAACTAAATTTCTGCCTCTTACTTCCATAAACTTTTCTTCTTCTACAGGAAATGCTGTTCCTATTTTTATTTTAAGCTCTTCTGCACTTCTTAAACCTATCATAACATTGTATTTCTTTCGTACATATCTTACTATTGCATCATCACACTTATCACCGGCAACCTTGATAGACCTGCTTACAACTATGCCTCCAAGAGATATAACGGCAATATCCGTTGTACCCCCGCCCATGTCAATAACCAAATGCCCGGATGGCTTAGTTATGTCGAGACCTGCACCTATGGCAGCTGCAACAGGCTCCTCAATCAAATATGTCTTTTTTGCACCCGCATTATTGCTTGCCTCAAGAACTGCTCTTTTTTCAACTTCTGTAACACCGCTTGGAACACAAATTATAACCCTTGGTTTTACCAATGAGTTACCCACTGCTTTTTTTATAAAATATTTTAACATTTTCTCAGTAATGTCAAAATCAGATATAACACCATCTCTTAAGGGTCTAATAGCTACAATATTGCCAGGAGTACGTCCAAGCATTTTTCTTGCTTCTTCTCCCACTTCAAGGATTTTGTTTGTATTAATATCAATTGCCACAACAGAAGGTTCATTAATAACTATTCCCTTACCTTTAATATAAACTAATACACTGGCAGTGCCCAAGTCAATACCGATATCCATTCTAAGACCCATCTTTATCCTCCATGTTTCTTTCTTTATTTCTTATCTTAATATTAATGATAAAAATTATAACATACAACCAAATTAATTTCAATTTATTTTATCACAGGGCAATTGCACAATTTTTTATCACAGGGCAATTGCACAATAAACGGACAAATAAATAGGATTGGCCATACAATAAAAATGCCTGCGAAGCAGACATTTTTTATTATACTATCTTTTAAGCAATTTTTTAATTTTTTGAACCGGATCCAATAATTCGCTTAAAGAATTGTCATAATTTAATGTGTCTATGATATTTGCAATGTATTTTGACATATCCACTTCAGTGTACCAAGGCTTCCCTTGTAGTTCCTGTCTTCGATAAATCATGTTTGTTGTGAAAACCCTTGATATTACTCCATCCCGATATGCCTTGTCAAATTTGTCAAACCCTTCGGTAAACAATCCAAATGAAGCAAATACATATACATTTCTTACCTTTCTTTCCTTTAATTTGCCGGCAACATCAATCATTGAATCTCCTGAAGCAATCATATCATCAACAACAATAACATCTTTTCCCTCTAAATTGCCCCCTAAGAATTCATGACTTATCACCGGATTCTTACCATTAACTATAACAGAATAATCTCTTCTCTTATAGAACATTCCTAAATCTAATTCCATAACCGATGAATAATAAATGCATCTTGTCATTCCGCCTTCATCAGGAGATATTATCATCATTTGGTCCCTGTCAATTTTAGCATCAGGCACTGTCCTTACAAATGACTTTATCATTTGATAATGTGGATGAAAATCTTCAAATCCATGAAGAGGAATTGCATTTTGAACTCTTGGGTCGTGTATATCAAAAGAAATTATATTTTCAACTCCCATTGATGTAATCTCTTGTAATGCCAAAGCGCAATCCAATGATTCCCTTGTAGCTCTCTTATGCTGTCTGCCTTCATAAAGCATTGGCATTATAACTGTTATACGCTTTGCCTTACCGTTCATTGCCGCAATTATTCTTTTCAAGTCCTGATAGTGATCGTCAGGGCTCATGGGAACTTCCATGCCGTACATTTTGAAATTTACTCCGTAATTAAAAACATCTGATATTATAAATATATCATGACCTCTTACTGTTTCGTTTATTACTCCCTTTGCCTCACCGGAACCAAATCTTGGACAAGCAGCATCTAAAAGAAACGTTCTTATTGGACCTGAACCATTTGAATATATAACACCGTTGGTATCCTGCCTCCATTCCTTTAAATAGTAGTCTATTCTTGCAGCGATTTCTTCGCATCCTTTCATTGCAATAATAGATAATCTACCGAATGGCATAGATTCTTCAAACGTGTACTCATTTATGTTCATTTCATCCTCCTGTTAACCTTATCATGTTACATTTTATCAAAAAAATATCAATTGTCAAAAGAATATGATTCCCATATTATTAAATTATCTTAACAATGTCTTTGCAATCGTTGAAATTAAAAAGATTAAAGATTATTATAAGAAAACCACAATAAAAAAACCCGCGTTTTGCACGGTTATTTAAGAGGTGAGGAATTTCTTTGAATGTAGTTAATAATACATTTCGGCAATTGCCTCTGACAGCTCCTCATATGTAAATGGCTTTTCAATAATCATAAGTCCCCTTTTCATTAATTCTTCATATTCTGCCTGCTGTACAAAACCGGTTATAAAAATCACCGCTGCATCTTTATTTATCAGCTCCATTTTCTTAAAGAGTTCTTTACCGTTCAATTTAGGCATCATTATATCCACTACGGAAAAAGATATATTTTCATATTCGTCTTCATAATATTTCAATGCTTCAAGAGGAGAATTGAATTTTACTACATCATAGCCTAAATCTTCCAACAGCTCAGCTTCAATATCCAAAACATTTATGTCATCATCAACCAGCATTACAATGTTGTTATCTTTTCCTGTTATTTTCCTATTATCAGATATATAACTTTTTTTAAGTATAGGTATAAATATTTCAAACCTTGTCCCGTTGTCAGGATTGCTTGTAACATTAAGATAACCGCTGTGGGATTTCACCGTACCAAACACTACGGATAATCCTAAGCCGGTTCCGTTTGTTTTAATTTTAGTTGAAAAGTATGGTTCAAATATTCTCAGAATTATTTCATCATCTATACCTGAGCCGTTATCCTCTATATAAATTTTTATATATTCTCCGGGCTGTATTATTTCGCCATGACTTAAAGTCATTTCCGAATAAACTACAGTATCCGTTGTTCCTATTTTTATTATTCCATTATTAATAATTGCATCCTTTGAATTTAGTATCATATTTACTATCATGCTTTCAAGCTGGGACTCATTCCCTAATATAAACTCATCATCGGCCTCATAATTGTATATTAAATCAATTTCTTTGCTGAGAATGAATTCCATCATTTCATAAGTGTTATCCAATATTCTTTTTAAATTTACAGGTTTATTTGTACTGCATTTCTTCTTGGAAAACACAAGAATTTTTTTTGTAAGCTCGGCTGCACTTTGCGAAATATGAATTATTCTTTCCGCATAATCGTAAATCCTTTCCAGCTCATCAGTTTTTTGTATCATGGTGGCATTGCCTATTATACTCATCAGGTAATTATTGTAATCATGAGCTATTCCTCCCGAAAGTTGACCTAAGGCAGCCATCTTTTCATTTTGTCTTTCAGCTATAATTGACAAATCTTCTCTGCTGATATCTTCGTTTAAATCATAATCATTCATAACTACCCTCTATATTAATTTATTTGTATATAATATACAATTTTTGGATTAAGTATTTTGTAGAAAAAAGTCGTATTGGAAAATATATTCGGGAAAAGTTGGGGATAGAATCTGAAAAATTGGGTTAGGGCATATCACAGTCTCTATCACCAAAATATCAGCTCCCTTTGGTCGCATATTTTGGGATTTCATTGCGGTTGACCTACCGTCATTTTTCAGAAAAAAGACTCTG
>DNNJ01000126.1:0-871 GCA_003487955.1 Clostridiales bacterium
CTTAGAATAAACCTTTTATTTTTCCATCAAAATCAACATCTATCTTTTCTGCTGCAGGTACTTTCGGAAGCCCGGGCATTTTCATTATTTCTCCCGTAAGTGCAACAATAAACCCTGCTCCGGCTGATATTGTAATATCTCTGATTGTGATTTTAAATCCTGTGGGTCTTCCTAAGACTTTAGGATCGTCTGTAAGTGAATACTGAGTTTTAGCCATGCATATTGGAAGAGCTCCGAGTCCAAGCTTTTCTAAATTTTCTATTTCCTTATCTGCCTTCTTTGAATAGTCAACTGATTCAGCTCCGTAAATCTTTATAGAAATAGCTTCTATTTTTTCTTTTATGGACATATCGACTGTATATGGAAATTCCATGCTGCTTTCTTTTTCGGTAAGCCTTAATACTTCTTCTGCTAATTCTATTCCTCCTGCTCCGCCTTTTGCCCAAACCTCTGACAAAGCAACATTAACTCCAAGTTCATTACATCTTTCTTTTATAAGGTTTAACTCTGCTTCCGTATCCGTGGGGAATTTGTTTATTGCAACAACAGCAGGTATTTTAAACTTCTGTGTAACATTCTCTACATGCTTTAACAAATTAGGAAGTCCCTTATCTAATGCTTCCAAGTTCTCTTTTCCTAAATCTGCCTTTATTACTTCTCCATGGTGTTTCAATGCTCTAACCGATGCCACAATAACAACTGCACTTGGTCTCAGCCCCGTTTTTCTGCATTTTATATCTATAAATTTTTCAGCACCTAAGTCTGCCCCAAAGCCTGCTTCAGTAACTGTATAATCTGCTATTTTACTTGCCATTTTCGTTGCTATAACACTATTGCAGCCATGTGCTATGTTGGCAAAAGGTCCTCCGTG
>DNNJ01000126.1:1148-1392 GCA_003487955.1 Clostridiales bacterium
CCTTCTGCTTTTAATTGACCTGCTGTTACAGGAGCTCCTTCCCTTGTATATGCAACTATTATTTTTGAAAGATTTTCTTTTAATTCTATAATGTCATTGGATAAACAAAATGCTGCCATTACTTCTGATGCAACTGTAATATCAAATCCGTCTTCTCTCACTACCCCTTCAGTTCTTCCCCCAAGGCCGTCTACTATGTGTCTTAATTGCCTGTCATTCATGTCAACGCATCTTCTCCAAACTA
>DNNJ01000126.1:1683-2955 GCA_003487955.1 Clostridiales bacterium
GTGATTATCTAACATTGCAGCCAATAGATTGTTTGCTGCTCCTATTGCATGGAAATCTCCTGTAAAGTGCAGATTTATATCTTCCATGGGTACAACCTGAGCGTATCCCCCTCCTGCTGCCCCGCCTTTTACACCAAAAACAGGACCTAGAGAAGGTTCGCGAAGTGCAATTATGGTATTCTTGCCAAGCTTGGATAATGCATCTCCTAATCCTATTGTCGTTGTTGTTTTACCTTCACCTGCAGGTGTGGGGGTTATTGCTGTGACCAATATTAACTTAGCGTCTTCATTGTCCTTTAATTCATTATGTAAATATCTGTAATCAATTTTAGCCTTATATTTGCCGTAGTTTTCTACATATTGGTCAGGTATTCCCATTTTTCCCGCAATATTATTTATTGCTTCGATTTTTGTTTGTTGTGCAATTTCAATATCGCTTAAAATTTTTTCTGTCATTATTTTTTATTCTCCTTTTAATTATATTGTCTGTTTTAAAATAAATATAAATAAGCGCTTTACTTATTATTACAAATTATATAGTAATTATATTTTTTAGTCAATTAAATTTAGGGGCTTTCGTATTTTTATCCTGAAGGCTGAATAAAATTGTTAAAAAATAAACTAATTAATTTTCTGAATTTTTATTCTTTTGCTACTGATTCTATCACTAAGGCATTTTGTTTCATTAATAAAAGAGTTGATTATTAGAACAGTATTTGGGTATAATGGAATAATGAATAATCAAATAAATTATTCTTAATTTTTACTATATTAAATTGTTGACTTTTAAATACTATTTTAATATAGTATACATAAAAACTTGAAAGGAGTGATATAGTGACAGCAAAAAAGACACCGCTTTATGATGAACACGTTAAGTTGGGCGGTAACGTTGTTGACTATGCAGGCTGGTTACTTCCGGTACAATATACCGGATTAATACCGGAGCATGAAGCTGTTAGAAATGCAGTAGGAATTTTTGATGTATCTCATATGGGAGAAATCACAGTAAGAGGTAAGGATGCAGTAGCTTTTGTTGATTATCTTATGACTAATGACATAACAAAAATTGTTGATAATCAAATAATCTACACATTCATGTGTTATCCCGATGGAGGAGTTGTAGATGACTTATTGGTATACAGGTATGATAACGATTACCTTTATCTTGTAGTTAATGCTTCAAATTCTGATAAGGATTATGCTTGGATGCTTGAGCAGAAGGGAAACTTCGATGTAAAAATTGAAAATATTTCCGATTCAGTAGGTGAA
>DNNJ01000126.1:3204-5542 GCA_003487955.1 Clostridiales bacterium
CTTAATAAGGTAGGGTTCTTCTATCTTCAAAGAGATGTCATAGTCGATGGAGTAAACTGTATGATATCGAGAACAGGATATACAGGAGAAGATGGATTTGAAGTTTATGCAGACAATGAAGGTATAGTGAAAGTTTGGAACTCAGTTCTTGAAGCCGGCAAGGAGTTCGGCATACTTCCTGCAGGATTAGGATGCAGAGATACCTTAAGATTCGAAGCTTCTCTTCCTCTTTACGGACACGAAATAAGTGAAGAAATCAATCCCCTTGAAGGCGGATTTAAGTACTTTGTAAAGCTTGATAAAGCCGGTGACTTCATTGGCAAGGAAGAGCTTAACAAACAATGGTCAGAAGGCTTGAAGAGAAAATTAGCCGGATTTGAGCTTATTGGAAGAGGAATTGCAAGAGAAGGAATGGAGATCCAAAAAGACGGAGTTGCCATAGGACATGTAACAACAGGATACATGAGTCCGACCCTAAAAAAGACAATCGGCAATGCTCTATTAGCTTCTGAATTTACGGATATTGGTACGGAAATTGATGTAATAATCAGAAACAAGACTGTAAAAGCTAAGGTAATAAGCAAGAGATTTCTAAAGAGGAAATAAAAAGCTGTAAAAACAAATTATAAAGGAGGTTTTAAAATGAAAGTTTTAAAAGGATTATATTATTCAAATGACCATGAATGGGTTAAGGTTGAGGGAGACGAAGCATTCGTAGGTATTACCGATTTCGCACAAGAGCATTTAGGAGATATAGTTTATGTTGAGCTTCCTGAAATTGATGACGAATTCGCAAAAGAAGACTCCTTCTCAGTTGTTGAGTCTGTAAAGGCTGCATCAGATGTTTATCTTCCGGTCAGCGGTAAAGTAATAGCCGTTAACGAAGCATTAGAAGATGATCCGGCTTTATTAAATACTGACGCATATGAAAACTGGATAGTTAAAATAGCATTAAATGATAAAGCGGAATTAGATGAATTGATGACTAGTGAGGAATATGAAAAATTCTTAGAAGAGGAGGCTTAATATGTATCCATACATACCAAATACTCCTCAGGATGAACAAGAAATGTTAAAAGCAATCGGGCTTAATTCTATGGAGCAATTGTTTGAAGACATATCAGAACAGGTTCATTTGACAAAACCATTAAATATTCCTGATTCAAAGAGCGAGTTGGAAGTAAGCAGCTATCTTAAGGACTTAGCTGATAAAAACCGCTCAGTCAGCGAATTGGCATGCTTTTTAGGTGCAGGCGCATATGATCACTATATTCCATCAGTGATAAATGCAATTACATCAAGGAGCGAGTTTTATACTTCTTATACACCTTATCAGCCGGAAATAAGTCAAGGTACTTTACAGTATATTTTTGAATATCAAACATTAATCAGTAACCTGACAGGTATGGATTTAGCAAATGCTTCCCTTTATGACGGCGGTACTGCTATAGCAGAAGCTGCGTTAATGGCATGCTCTTATTCAAGAAAAGATGAGATTATAGTTTCCGCAGGTGTAAATCCTGAGTCAAGACAAATACTTAAAACATATGCACATGCACAAAATTTAATTGTAACTGAAGTTGAAACAAAGGATGGAGTAACTGATGCTGAAAAGCTTAAATCACTTGTAAGCGATAAAACAGCAGCTGTTATTGTACAAAATCCTAACTTCTTCGGTGTTATTGAAGATTTAAAAGATTTAGCAGAAATAACTCATAAGGTTAGGAAGGCAAGCTTTGTAGCGTCAGTGGAGCCTATATCCTTGGCACTGCTTAAGAAACCCGGCGAATTGGACGTGGATATAGTTGTCGGCGAAGCACAGCCTTTTGGAATGCCTCTGCAATTTGGCGGACCTTATTTAGGTTTCATGGCGGTTAAGAAAGATTATATGAGAAAGCTTCCCGGCAGAATTGTCGGAGAAACCACTGATTTAGATGGCAAAAGGTCTTTTGTATTAACACTGTCGGCCAGAGAGCAGCATATACGAAGAGAAAAAGCCACTTCCAATATATGCTCAAACCAAGGACTAAATGCATTAGCAGCATCTGTTTATATGGTGACTATGGGCAAGGAAGGTTTAAAGGAAGTTGCTGAGCAATGTGTTCAAAAAGCTCACTATGCTTTCAATGAGCTGACTAAATCAGGCAAGTATAAACCACTGTTTGACAAGCCGTTCTTTATGGAATTTGCTTTAACTTCTGAAGCCGGCGTTGATGAAATCAACAAAGCTCTGTTAGAAGAAAAAATAATAGGCGGATACGACCTTGGCAATTATTATCCTCAATACAAGAAAGCTTCTCTATATGCAGTTACTGAAAAGAGAACCAAAGAAGAGATT
>DNNJ01000126.1:5828-6183 GCA_003487955.1 Clostridiales bacterium
GAATTATCAAAACCGGGTAGAAAAGCATACAGCCTTCCAGCTCTTGACGTTGAAGAAAAAGCATTAAACAGTCTTATACCGGCTGAATTTCTAACTGATAAGGAGCTTAATTTTCCGGAGGTAAGTGAAGTTGATGTTATAAGACATTATACAAATCTTTCAGATAAGAACTATGGATTGGATAAAGGCTTTTATCCCTTAGGCTCTTGTACAATGAAGTACAATCCCAAGATAAATGAAGATGTAGCAAGGTATGACGGCTTTGCAAATGTTCATCCGCTTCAATCGGAAAGTACGGTTCAAGGCTCATTGCAAGTAATGTATGAACTTGAAAAGTCTCTGTGTGAAATAGCCG
>DNNJ01000006.1:0-3019 GCA_003487955.1 Clostridiales bacterium
AGAAAACCATTTATATATTACTATATGATTGTAATGCTTGTAATTATTCTATTAAATGCTGCCGTATTTCCTTACTTCCAGAAAGCTCAATCTCGAATCGTAGAGGTTGATTATGGAACATTTTTAAATATGGTTGAAGCAGAAGAAGTAACCACAGTTGAAATTGACAGCAAACAAATTGCTTTTTTATCAGACAAAGATGAAGGAACCGTATATAAAACGGGAAGATTTGAAGACCCTATGTTGGTTGACAGATTGCGTGCTGCGGGAAATGATATTAAATTTGACAGAGTGATTGAAAAAGAAACAAATACATTGCTCACCGCACTGCTGTCCTGGATTCTGCCTCTTGTAATCTTCATAGGAATAGGTCAGTTAATATCCAAACAAATGCAAAAAAGAATGGGCAGCACAATGCAGTTTGGAAAAGCCAACGCTAAAATATATGTGGAAGCTCAAACAGGCAAAAGCTTTGATGATGTTGCAGGACAGGATGAAGCAAAGGAAGCTTTGACAGAAATTATAGACTTTCTTCATGATCCTAAGAAGTATGAGAAAATAGGAGCGGCAATGCCGAAGGGAGCACTATTGGTAGGACCTCCCGGAACAGGCAAGACTCTCCTCGCCAGAGCAGTTGCAGGAGAAGCAAAGGTTCCTTTCTTCTCCATATCAGGCTCAGAATTTGTGGAAATGTTCGTTGGCATGGGGGCTGCAAAGGTCAGGGATTTATTCAAGCAGGCACAGGAAAAGGCACCTTGTATAGTTTTTATAGACGAAATAGATACAATAGGTAAAAGAAGAGACTCGGGCGGATTCGGAGGCAATGACGAGAGAGAACAAACACTGAATCAGCTTTTGACAGAAATGGACGGATTTGACGGGAGAAAAGGAGTTGTAATATTAGCTGCAACAAACAGACCTGAAACCTTGGATAAAGCCTTACTGAGACCCGGTCGATTTGACAGAAGAATCCCCGTCGAGCTGCCTGATTTGGCAGGACGTGAAGCAATATTAAAGGTTCATGCAAAAAATGTAGTATTAGAAGAAAATATTGATTTTAATGCCATAGCAAGAGCAACAGCCGGAGCAAGCGGTGCAGAACTGGCCAATATAATCAATGAGGGAGCTTTGAGGGCAGTTAAACTTGGCAGAGACAAAGCCACACAGGAAGATTTGGAAGAATCCGTAGAGGTTGTGATAGCAGGCTATCAAAGGAAAAATGCGGTTATTTCCCCCAAGGAAAAGAAAATCGTTGCATATCATGAAATCGGTCATGCATTGGTGGCTGCAAAACAAACTGATTCCGCACCGGTTCATAAAATTACAATAATACCTCGAACATCCGGTGCATTGGGTTATACCATGCAGATTGCCGAAGAGGAAACCTTTCTTCTTTCAAAGGAAGAAGCTTTTAACAAAATAGCAACCTATACCGGTGGACGTGCTGCCGAAGAAGTAGTATTTAACACTTTTACAACAGGCGCATCAAATGATATTGAGCAAGCTACAAAATTGGCAAGAGCAATGGTTACCCGTTACGGAATGAGTGAGGAATTCGGTATGATGGCCTTAGAGAGTGTGACTAATCCTTACTTATCTGCAGATTCATCACTTACATGCTCATCGGTAACTTCAAGCAAAATTGATGAAGTGGTTATGAAAATAATTAAATCAGCTCACGAGAAAGCTACAGGCATATTGAAGGAAAATGAGGATAAACTACATGAGCTGGCAGAATTCTTGCAAGCAAAGGAAACCATAACCGGCGAAGAATTCTTGGAAATATTGAATAAGTAAGGTGTGCTATGAGAGAGAAATTATTAAAAAAACAATTATGGGATATGATAAGACTCACAAACACCAATTTTGAAACAGCATACAAGCCGATAGTTGAAATTCATGGTCTTACTACAATGCAAAGCAGAGTTTTGATTGCCGTTAATGAATGCGATGAGCCTACAGTGGGGAATATATCAAAAATCATTGATGTCAGCAGCCCTAATGCTTCAAATTTGTGCAAAAAATTAGAACGGGACGGCTTCATTCACAGGATTCGCAGCTCAATAGACGAGAGGGTTGTCATACTTAAGCTGACTGAAAAAGGTAAAGAAGCCCTTCTTCAAATAAACAAAGATTTAAAAAGTATGTTCGGACCTATTATTGAAAAGATTTCGGAAGAAGAATTTAAAACCATAATCTCCGGTATGGAATTTTTAAATAAATTATTAAGTGAATTAGAAGATGCAGCAAAAAGGAACTGTTGAATTTTGTCATTGCTATGAATACATGTAAGCATCATTCTGAGGGCTTTAGCCCGAAGAATCTCAAGTCTTAATAGATGAGTTCACGCAGTCTCGCTGCACAATTTTGTTTGCTCCTTACGTCGCACAAAATTGGCGCTCGTTGCGAATGACCTACCGCCATTTCTCAGAATAAAGACTCTGAGAAATGGGGTTAGGGCATCTTTATATTTATATGTATTAATCTTCGTACTCGTCGTCATCAAATAATTCTTCTAAATCTGCTTCTTCCAGAATTTCATCAAATGCTTCTGTCACTGATTCATATTCTTCGTCTGATTCTATACTTAACAATTCAATTCCATCTTCATGTTCTTTAAATTCGTAAAGGAAAACTTCTCCGTCTTCTTCGCTCTCATCCAATGGAAGTAAAGCAATATAATCTTTTTCTTCAACAGGGAATATTGCAATAATTGCACAATCAACCTCTGTACCGTCTTCCAATGTTATTGTCATTATTTCTTCTTCATGGTCACCGCATCCGCAGTCGCATTCACAGTTGTCATCAAATTCATCGTTATTGCAGTCACAATTTTCATCTTCACAGCCGCAGCCGAATAATTCTTTATCATCCATATTTATTTACATCCTTATAATTTATTTATCCATACCCATGGATATATACATAGACTTTAACAGAATGGAATATAAAATGCAATATGTAATTTTAATAATTTACCTCTTTACAGAACCCCGTTTTTCCGTTATAATTTATTATG
>DNNJ01000006.1:3304-3586 GCA_003487955.1 Clostridiales bacterium
AGGTTCAAATCCTGTCATCCCGATAATGCAGAAGGGGACACTTCACACTGTCCCTTTTTTATTGTTTTCATTAAAGACATGAGATTACAATGACATGATGTTCTCTGCAAATTCTTTTGCTCTTTCTCTTATGTTTTCTATTTTTTCAACGTCGCCGGGATTATTGGCAGTTTCCATCAAAGCAAATTTTGGAGGAAGCATAAAAGTTTTGTTTATATTCAATGCACTTATGAGCTGCTGAGCTAAAACGTCGCTTCCGCTGAATCCTGATACAATTATGGA
>DNNJ01000006.1:3816-4242 GCA_003487955.1 Clostridiales bacterium
ATCCCCTGCAGTCTACAACGGAGCCGTTTTCTACGTGAATTTCATTGGTATGGTAGTTTTCTAAATTTTCCTTAACCATCTGCCAAAGAGCATATGTGTTTGATGTTTTGGGATTACCTGAATAAAGTGCCAATATTTTAGGAGCGGTTACTTTTTTTGCTTTATAATTCACTGCCCTTTCTACCACTTCCCTGCTATCCAACAAAAGCATATCTTCTAAAGATGTGCTGCCTTCAGTAATAGTCTGCCGGGTGCTGAAATTTCTCAAAGAGCCCGTTGCTTCCGACAGAGGTTTCCCCGGAAACATACATCCTGCCATATTGGCATAAAAAATCGTTCTTCTTGCTTCTGCCCTTGAAAACAATTCACTGCGGGAATTTATCAATATGCAGGCTATGGAGTTTTTCATGAAATCAGGTCCTGATG
>DNNJ01000260.1:0-4123 GCA_003487955.1 Clostridiales bacterium
CAAAGGAATGGATAAATCCATTAGTGCAGTAATAAACATAAATAAAATAAGATGTAGTAATTTTCTTGTGTAGGGTTTGAAAAATCTCCGTAGTTTTAACCAAGGCTTAATATTAAATGAGCTATAGCCTTCTTCCTCATAATAATTCATTCTATATCCTCCGACAGGTTCATCTGAACATTGAATATGTCTTTATAAATACCATCTCTGCTTATTAATTCTTCGTGTGTTCCTATATCGGATACTTCTCCCTTGTCCAAGACTAAAATAGTATCAGATTCCATTAATGTTGTTATACGATGGGATATTAAAATAATTGTTGAACTGCCCTTGCTTTTCTTAAGGGAAGAGCGAATTTTTGCATCTGTATCAGCATCAACTGCAGACAATGAGTCATCAAACACCATAATCGGTGTTTTTTGAAGCAGCATCCTGGCTATTGCCACTCGTTGTTTTTGCCCTCCGGACAATGTTACTCCCCTTTCTCCAACAATTGTATCATAGCCCTTTGAAAATTCTTCTATGGATTCGTTAACCCGAGCTGTTGATGCAGCTTCTTTGATTTCATCCATGGAAGCATCAGGCTCAACAATTGCTATATTATCCTTAATTGTACGTGAAAATAAAAAGGGCTCCTGAAGTACCATTCCAATATTTTTTCTTAAATGTTCTCTTTTAATATTTTTAATGTCCACTCCGCCTATGGTAATGCTGCCCATAGCATCAGGCAAATCATACAAGCGGTTTAGAAGATACATAAGAGTTGTTTTTCCGGAACCGGTACCGCCTAATATGGCAAATGTGCTTCCTTTTTTTATTGTAAAGCTGACATTTTTTAAAACCGGTATTTCTCCATCATATTTAAATGTAACATTTTTATATTCAATATCCTTATAGATATCCGGAGTGCCGGAATTCGGACTGTCATGCTCTTCCGGCTCTTTTAAAATTTCACAAATTCTTTTTAATGAAACCTTTGCTTTACTAAGCTCTGATAAAATTCTGCCAAAGCTTCGAAGAGGCCATCCAATCATTACGGTATAAGAAGCAAATGCCAAAAATTCACCAAGTGTAATTACATCATTTATCACAAAAAAAGTACCATATATAACAATGACCATAAGGAGTGCTCCGGTTACCAAATCACCGATTCCCCAATAGTACCCTAACTGATAACCAAGCTTAACCCATAGCTCCGAAAATGTATTATTCCTTTGGGAGAATTTCTCTATTTCATGCTTTTCCCTGCCAAAAGCTCTTACAACACGTACCCCTGTTAAATTCTCCTGGATAGTGGTAAAAAGCTGTCCTTCCGCTTCATCGGCAACCAAGAATTTTTTGGACAATATACCATAAAAAATCGTTGAATATAAAACAACTGCAGGTATAAATATTAATACTGCCGCAGTAAGCTGTAAATTCATTGAAAACATTAAAATCAACGATATTATAACCAATATGACTACCCTGAACATTTCAACCAATTGAGTGCCGATAAAATTACGAACAACTTCTACATCTGATGTTGACCTTTGTATTATATCTCCTGTTTGATTTTTAATATGATAGCTGTATGGCAATCTTTGTATGTGTTCAAACAGCTTATCCCTTAAATTTTTTATAATTCCTTCCGTTCCCTTGGCAACGGTAATTCTTCCGATATAATCGCTTATACTTGTTATAAATGCTAAAATTAGTATTAAAACGGCAAAGAACCACAAATTTTCTTTTAAATATTCTACCCCGCCTATAGTATCTACCATATTCATAACAGGTCTTATGTAGTTCAAGGGAACGTCATCTATGACATGGTCTACGGTAAATCTTATAACTTGAGGAACAGCAAAACTTGCAGCAACCTTTAGTATGGTTGCTGCAGCAGATATAAGGAAAAATTTAATAGCTCCTTTTGCTTGTAAATAAATAATTTTAAATTCTGATTCTCTTTTCATATTGCCTCATATAAAAAAATAAATAACCAAACCTATGGGATTGCTTATTAATTTTATATTAATATTCAAATAGTGTCAATAAAAACCCATGGATGCTAATTCTTAAGATAGCTTTCAAAGTTATCGCTGTATTTTACCGTTTTGTCTCTAAAAATCCACATAGCTTCTGTTTCAGGCAGGGAATTTACAAATTCAAGACCCTCCTCAAAAGGCATGCAGAAAACAGCTGTTGATAATGCATCAGCTACCCCTGAATCCTTGCAGATTATAGATATGGCAGTGAAATATTTTGCAGGATACATTGTGTCAGGGTTAATTATATGATTATACTTCTCTCCATCTACGATATAATATCTTTCATAATCACCGCTTGTTACCAAAGACCAATCATTTAACTTAACTACTTTAATCACTGATTTTTCAGCTTCGCGATCAGGATTTTGGATTCCAACATTCCATGGTTCATTTGTAGTAATATTATTGTTTATTGCCCGTACATTTCCTCCTACGGACAATAATGCGGAATTCATTCCGCTTTCTCTTGCTATTTTGCTTACCTGCTCAGTTGCATATCCCTTTGCTATGGCACCAACGTCAAGGCTCATAAGAGGATCCTTTAAAAAGACAGTTGAATTCCCCTCATCAATAATCATATCTTCAATATTTGTATGCTCAGATGCAATTCTTAACTCTTCTTCTGTAGGGAGAGAGGCATTTTCAGGGTCTTCAACTCCTTCGGTTCTGTATTTATGCCAAATCTTCAATACGGCACCGTAAGCAATATTTGTTTTGCCATTTGTTTTCTCATACAGCTCTTTTGAAAACTTAAGCAGCTCAATTATTCTATTATCTGCCTTGACAGGCTTTATTCCTGCATTATCATTGATAGTTTTGATATTGTTTATACCCTCATAATCATTATAAATATCATAAAGCTGATGGTATTCCTTCAAATTGTCATGAATAATTTGAGAATACTCTGTAAACTCTTCTTTACTCTTTGTATATCCCACAATTCTTGTAGCGGTATCAAACAGCATTATAAATTCAGATTGATACCTGGTAAGTTTTTTTTCACCGCATGCAGTTAAGCTTATTAATGTTAATATTAACAATATTATGGAAATAAATTTCTTTACCAACTTACACCTCTTAAAAAAAACAAGGGGCAGCATCTGCCCCTTCAATAATGATTATGCGTTTGAATTGTTAAATGCTTGCATTGTTAAAAGCTTTTTCAAGATTACTTTGGAAGTCTTCAATTCCAACTGTAACAGATGATACTAAATCTTCCTCAGTAGCATGACCACTTTCATCAATTGCTATACCTTTAATTTCTTCAACAGTCTTGCCTACCACATAGGTTGCAAATGCATCTGCTTGTTCATACCATTCTTTGCCTATTGCAGAAGCTTTTTTCATTCCATAAGCTTCGCCTAGCTCAACCTTAGTTATAGGTGCAACTGCTAGGTCTGTAGTTATTTTACCTGCTGCATCAAATTCCACGTTAGCTTGAGATGCATCTATTATTGAGCTTGTTACTTTTCCGTCTGCATCAAATGTTGCTACGGTATATGTTGAATAAGCTTGAGCTAATCCTGCTTTATCAGCTGTTGCATCTTTAGATTTTGAAATTGTAGTTACAACTCCCAATCCTAATTCATCAGAAGCATCAGCACCTAAATTCTGAGCATTTGCTACAGCTTTTTCAATGGCTTCTTTATAAGGATTAATCTTAATAGTTACTGATGATACTAAGTCAACTTCAGTTGTAACTCCTGTATCATCAACTGCAATAGCTTTAACTTCTTCAACAGTCTTGCCTGCTACATATTCAGCCAAAGCATTAGCTTGCTCATACCATTCTTTACCTAAAGATGAGGCTTTATTCATTCCATATTCTTCTTTAAGCTCTTGTTTAGATTTAAACACAGTATTTAAATCAGGTACAATCTTACCATCTTTGCTGAATTCAATTTTAGTTTGTGCAGTATCTATTACAGTTTGCACTATTTTCCCATCTTTGTCAACAGTAACTGCAACAATTACTGAATCTGTTTGTGCTAATCCGTCTTTCTCGCCTGCATCCTTTGATTTCTCTATAGATGACACAACTGCCAATCCTGTTTTAACAGCTCCTTCAGCTAATGGTTCTTCTTCTTTTGGTTCTT
>DNNJ01000260.1:4372-5823 GCA_003487955.1 Clostridiales bacterium
TTCTTCTTCTTTTGGTTCTTCTTGTTTTGGTTCTTCTGTTTTTGGTGTTTCAACCGGTTGATCCTGCGTACATGCTGTGAAAGCAAATAGAGACATCGCTAAGATCAACACTATTGCTAATAATTTTTTCATTACTTTCCTCCATAAATTCTTAATATATATAATCAGCATATTGCTGCTTATAACTTTGTGGTTTAATTCGGTACAATATTAACAAATTGTCTTATATTAGTCAACACTTTTTTTGAAAATTTTATAACTTTTGTTCGGCATTGTCGAACTGCGTTCTGATATATGCTGTTTTTAAAAGGATCCGGCTTCCCGACAATCCTATGGAAATTACTCTTTATATCCAATTCTCCTTGATATTTCATTTGCAGCTTCTTTAATAATAACAATAATTTCCTTTATTCTTTCCTCTTTCATCCTGAAAGCAGGTCCTGTTGTGCTCAAACTGAATCTAACTTTCCCATCATGGTCAAATATCGGTGCAGCTACACATTTTAATCCTTCAACATATTCTTCATTATCAATAGCGTAACCGTTTTTCTTCATTTGTTCTAATTTCTTAATGAACTCACCTTTATTTGTTGTCGTATTCTGCGTATACTGAGGAATTCTTTTCGGTAAATAAGTTTTGATTTTATCCTTATTTTGATAACATATTATCATTTTCCCGTCTGCTGTTGTATACGCCGGCAGCCTTGCTCCTATTTTGGTTGAAGTTTTTATTGATTTGGTGCATTCCCTTTTTTCTATCCAAACAACATCTATTCCGTCAAGCATTGCTACATGCACAGTTTCTTCAATTTTATCACACACGTCATCTATAACAGGTAACGCTGCATTTCTTATATTCATTGAATTAATTACTAAATCACCGAATTCAACAAATCGTATACCCAATTTGTATTTTTGAGTTTCGTCATCCTGAGAGATAAACCCGTTATACTTGAGGGTAGATATAATTCCATGAACAGTACTCTTGTTTAAATTTAGTCTTTCAGAAATTTCCGACAGCCTGAGCTCTTTATTTTCTTCGCTGAAACATTCTAATATTTTAACTGCCCTGTCAATGGATTGAACTCTTGTTATATCCTTCATAACTGATACTCCAAAATTATAGCATGTGATTTTAAAAAAATCAATATAAATAATTAATTAACAAACGAACTGTGTGATGGTTAAATATTTATTAATTTTTTAAATATTATACTATAAGTATTTAATTTCAATGCGTAAAATTACTATAAATATATCCTTCACAATATTATCATTGTGTATATAATTTGTCAATCTATATATAAAATTGTATAATAAAAAACTAAAAAGATTTTTGTTATAGACATGTTATGTGAAATAAGTTAAAATTATGTTATTAAACAATAAGGAAGGGATATAATGAATATTACTAAAGAAAAGGCATGGGAATTGCTGAAAGAGTACAACAA
>DNNJ01000260.1:6086-6567 GCA_003487955.1 Clostridiales bacterium
TAGGTTTTAAAGATGAAGCGGAATTTTGGGGAATTGTAGGAATCTTGCATGATATTGACTTTGAAATGTATCCTGATGAACATTGCGTGAAGATGCAGAAGATACTGTCCCAAAATGGAGTAGACGAAAAAATTATTAACTCAGCTGCAAGTCATGGATACGGACTTACAGATGTTAAGATAAAGCCTGAACACACTATGGAAAAAATACTTTTTGCAACTGATGAGCTGACAGGATTAATAGGTGCTGCCGCATTGATGCGTCCTTCGAAAAGTACCTTGGATATGGAGCTTAAATCATTAAGGAAAAAATTCAAATCAACCGGCTTTGCTGCAGGCTGCTCAAGAGAAGCCATAAAAACCGGCGCTGACATGTTGGGATGGGAATTAGACTATTTGTTGGATGAAACCTTAAAAGCAATGCAGGAATACGAAAAGGCAAAACAGTAAATATGAGATTGCGCAGTCTCATTCACCAATTT
>DNNJ01000260.1:6822-22819 GCA_003487955.1 Clostridiales bacterium
TTGGGAATTCGTTGCGAATGACCTACCAGCCATTTATTAGAGGTATGGGGACACACCTCCCTGTTTAGGGAAAGTCTCTGTTAGTAGAAGGAATGTCCCCAAATCAGGTCTCAGAAAAATGGGGTTAGGGCATCTTTAATTTGAAATAGCTAATTTCTCTTTCTTAAATTTGTTCTTTAACACAGTGTATGTTAAACAAGAAATCACCGTAATAGGTATTACCGTAAACGTATTAAGGATTATTTTATGTGTAACCGATAAAAAGTTGTTTTCTGCATATATAATCATAATCGCCAAAACCAACGGATGCATTAAATAAATATAGTATGAGCTTTGTCCAAATACTTTAATGAAGCTGTAAATATTTTTTAATTTATCCTTCATTAATAAACCTATTAAATATACAAAAAACAATGACATGGATGAAAATAGAAACCATGCAAGGGTAGATGCCGCAGAGTTGTAATAGGATGCAACTGTGTAAATAATACTCATCATTATATACCCTGAAATAATAAATAATTTATTTTTCTTAATCCATGTAAAATAATTATTATATTCCAAAGTAATATATATACCCAACATATAAAATGCCATGTATTTCAAAAATATTCTGTCCGACAAATTAAATCTTATGAATTCAGCACACAGATATGTTATTATTCCTGCAAATATCAGTATTGTTACTTTCTTTTCAGAGTTTTTCAGAATAAAATAAAATATTGGACCTATAATGTACATCTGTATAATAATTATTACAAAATATAAATGATATGACATTGTACCCTGCAAAACACTTTTCACAAAAAATTTAATATCAATTGCGTAATATCCAAAATATATATAAGCCGCGTAATAAATAATACACCACACAAAATACGCAACAATTACTTTAGAAAGTCTTTTTTTGAGAAATTCCATGTACTTAAATTCACGGTTTTTGTAGCCATAGCTGTAAAAGCTTGTTACTCCGCTTAGAAGTATAAAGACAGGTGTAGTAAATTTTAAACTTCTATTTACAATAAGCATCAGCATATACGGAAAGCTTCCATGAATGTATTCTTCAACTCCTGTTGCTGTTATATGAACTATCATAACCGCAAAACATGCAATAAATCTCATATAGTCTAATTCATACAGCTTGTCTTTTTTTTCAATGATTTGTTCCGCAGCGGTTGGCGACATTTCATCACTCTTTCTTAATATTTTGACTATTTTAACATTTATGCAAAAGAAAAGCAAATATACTTGGAAATCTATAAATATGTATTCACAAATATTATAATTACTCATTTCCAGCGATAAACGATACATTGCAACGTTATTTTATAGATTTATTTGTAATTTTATTAAATTTCTACGTTTTAGCGTATACGTTTTAACGAAATTGTGTTATAATTACCTCATGATTTTTTATTCCATTGGGGGTGACGAAATGGTTGTAAGAGAAGCTGTAATAAATAGAATAAATGAAATTTGTGACGACAAAGGCATGGCCGTAAATAAGCTTGCAAACTTATCGGGCATTACACCATCTACAGTTTACAGTGTATTTGACAGCGAGAGAAAAGATATAGGAATTGTGCTTATAAAAAAGATTTGTGATGGCTTTGACATAACATTGGAGGAATTCTTTTCTTCTGAGCTGTTCAAAACTTTGGAGCAAGAATTAGTTTAAAGAAGGTAGAAATCAAAATAGCGAGGATACCTCGCTATTCTATATTAAACTATTGCTTTTATATTGCTTTAAAAGATATATATACTTTTGTTCTGCAGCCTCTACCTTATATATTGCATAATCCACTAAATCAGGCTGTGAAACATTTTCAAAGATATTTTTTGCATCTTCCCATTCCTTTTTTGCGTTTTCAATATTTATAAACATTTCGTCGTCTTCAGGTTTATTTTTTTGTTTAAAATTTTCTAATATATTTTTAATACTTACCTTTTTTTGAATATCATTCATGGGAAAAACCTCCTATCCGTATTATTATAGACAGGATGTTCCTTTTTATTCCTAAAATCCCAAAAATAATTTGCGTGAAGTTTTTATAAATTATTATTTTCAAGTTTTAACAAATACTCTTTTATTTCTATGCCTCCCCCGTATCCTATGAGCTTACCGTTTTTGCCTATTACTCTATGGCAGGGAATAATAATTGAAATGGGATTACGGTTGTTTGCCATGCCTACAGCTCTGCATGCTTTTTCATTGCCCACTGAAACGGCAATATCCTTATAGCTTACGGTCTTGCCGTAAGGAATAGTCTTAAGAGCATTCCACACACTTTGCTGAAATTCCGTACCGGATGGAGATATTGGCAGCTCAAAAGACTTCCTTTCGCCTCTTAAATATTCTTCTATCTGTTTATGTGCTTCCTTTATTAGAGGAGTTTCATTTACTTTAATATCATGCAGCTCCTCGTTTTTAAAAAAAACATTTGTTATAAAGCTGCCGTCCTCTGCAATACCTATTTTACCGATATCTGAATCATAATAAAATACACTTTTCATAATTCCTCCTCTTATTATCTCCTTCTCACACACTCGTTACACAATTTTATTCACTCCACACATCTTTATCCTAATTTATCGCCCTTTTTAACTTTTTGGTCAGGCTGAATCAAGACTACTCCCTTCTCTGTGTAAACCCCCAACACAAGCACTTCAGACATAAAATCCGCAATTTGTCTTGGAGGAAAATTCACAACTCCCAAAACCTGTTTGCCTACAAGCTCATCTGCTTCATAAATCTCCGTTATCTGAGCGCTTGAATTTTTAGTTCCGATTTCATCTCCAAAATCAACAATCAGTTTATAAGCAGGTTTTCTTGCCTTTTCAAAGTTTTTTGCTTCTATTATTTCTCCCACCCTGATATCCAACTTCATAAAATCATCAAATGTTGCCATATAAACTCCTATTTATTTTTCTTTTTTAATTTTTCATATCTTATTATCAAATCTTCTCCTTTTTCTCTATAAGGCATAACCTTTCCTTCCTTATAGTGCTTCCTGCAAAGAGGTATGTAGCTTTCGTTGCCTCCGATAAAAATTTGCTCCCCGGTATATACTACTTTGCCGTCCACAATACGGGCATTAGTCAAGGCTTTTTTACCGCACCAGCAAATGGTTTTCATTTCTTCTATTTTATCGGCTAATGCCAAAAGCCAGTAGGAGCCTTCGAATAACTCATTTCTGAAATCAGCTCTCAATCCGTAACACATAACGGGTATATTCAGCTCATCAACTACATCAGTAAGCTCTTGTACATGATGTTTTTTCAGAAACTGACATTCATCGATTATAACAGCATCAACACCGAATATATCATTATATTCCTTGACAATTTCAAAAATATTCATATCCTCATCAACAGATATAGCCCTTCTGCTAAGCCCCATTCTCGAAGCAACAACTCCTGCTTCTGCAAATCTGTTATCAAGTGAAGATGTAAATATTAATGGGTTTTGTCCTCTTTCTTCATAATTAAATGCTACCTTTTGTACTTCTATACTCTTTCCCGCACCCATGGTGCTGTATCTGAAATAAAGCTGTGCCATAATTCTCCTTTCATTTTATCTTCCAAGGGTTTACATAAAAGCAATTATGTAATCCTTATGTTCGGATTCAAGGGAGATATTTCTGCTAAACTAAATCTAATTTTAAATCGCCATCTTTAATCCAGCCAATTTTTCTTAAAATACTGCCGATGATAGGTGTAAGAACCACAGGAATTCCTATGTATAATATTAATATTCCCAACCATACTTTCATCCCTCCGCCCATGGTATTTAATGTTTCAATTATTCCTACCAGCCCGCTGGTCCCCATACCTGCACCTATGGGGCTGTTTTCCATTTTGAACAAAACCGTTGCCATAGGACCGGTAACAGCAGATACGATTATAGCAGGTATCCAGCACTTTGGATTCCTCACAAGATTTGGCACCTGCAGCATTGATGTTCCTAATCCTTGAGCAGCGACTCCTCCCCAGCCGTTATCCCTAAAACTCAAAAATGCAAATCCAACCATATGAGCACAGCATCCGGCAGTTGCTGCTCCTGCAGCTATGCCTGAGAGACCAAGCATCATACAAAGGGCTGCACTGCTTATAGGCAGTGTTAATACTATACCTACTACAACTGAAACTAATATGCCCATCAAAAAAGGTCTCAGGGTTGTAGCATACATTATAAATTCGCCGGTTGCAGTCATAAATGCTCCTATTGCAGGTCCTACCAGGGAAGCAATTAAAACACCTGCAATAATCGTAACAGCCGGGGTAAGAATAATATCTATTTTTGTTTCTTTTGAAACCAATTTACCAAATTCAGCTCCCACCAAGGCGCCGCAAAAAGCACCTGCAGGCCCTCCTAACATATTGCCTGCCGTTCCTGTAATTGTAGATGCAAACAATACTAAAGGCGGAGCCTTTAATCCATAAGCTACAGCAACACCAATTGCTGCTCCCGTCATCTGACTACAAATAGGCCATACTGTTTCAGTTAAAAAAGAAATTCCAAACTTTTTGCCAATGGTATTGAGAATTGTACCTATCAGCAAGGATGCGAAAAGACCGTAAGCCATTAAACCCAATGCTTCAATCAGGTATCTTTGAATAGAAATCTCAATATTCTTTTTTCTTAGAAAACTTTTAAATTTTGAACCATTTTCCGGTTCGTTTTTTTTACTCATACTCATCCCTCTAATAGTAGTTTATATTCTTATAACTTATATTCTAAGACTTTTTCTCCATAAATTCAATTGTATTTTCCCGAACTTTAATTTTACCGATTGATTATAGATAGAAAAGTTTCAAGGGCTAATCTTTCGGTTAAAAGACGAAAAAGCATGAACTTTCATGCTTTCTACATTTCTCTTCTGCCTTCCATTGCTCTCATGAGAGTTACTTCGTCGGCATATTCTATGTCTCCGCCTACCGGGATTCCGTGGGCTATGCGGGTTACCTTTATTCCAATGGGTTTTATGAGGCGGGATATATAAACAGCCGTTGCTTCCCCTTCAATTGTGGGATTGGTTGCTAAAATTACTTCTTTTATATCTGTATTAAGCCTTGATATTAAACTTTTAATATTAATTTCATCAGGACCGATTCCATCAAGAGGAGAAATTGTTCCATGAAGAACATGGTAGACACCTTTGTACTCCTTGGTCCGCTCCATGGCTAAAATATCTCTTGCATCTTCAACAACACATATGGTTGATCGGTCTCTCTTTAAACTGCTGCAAATGCTGCACAGTTCACTTTCCGTTAAGTTTCCGCATGTTTGACAATGTTTTGTATGCTTTTTGGCATTGACTATTGCTTTTGCCAGCTCCACAACGTCGCTGCCCTCCATTTCCAAAATATGAAAGGCAAGCCGTTGAGCAGATTTTCTACCTATTCCCGGAAGTTTTGCCAGTTCTTCTATAAGTTTCGTAATAGGCGCTGTGTAATGCTCCATTACATTAACCCCGGTATG
This sequence comes from Clostridiales bacterium, assembly GCA_003487955.1. GTDB lineage: Bacteria > Bacillota > Clostridia > Tissierellales > Sedimentibacteraceae > Sedimentibacter. The sequence continues at coordinate 12,305 of DNNJ01000260.1, forward strand.
TTTACTCCGCCTGTTACTTTTTTCATTTCGCTTTCCATCATTTCATCAGCTTTTCTGAAAGCTTCATTAATGGCAGCCACAATCATATCTTCAAGCATTTCCACGTCATCCTTATCTACTACTTCCGGATCTATTTTAAGTTCAAGCAAGTTTTTCTTGCCGTCTACCTTAACAGAAACAGCTCCTCCCCCTGATGTTGCTTCCACTTCTCTTTGTTCAAGTTCTTTTTGCATATCTTCCATTTGTTTTTGCATTTTTTGAACCTGTTTCATCATATTGTTCATGTTTCCGCCGCCGGGCATACCCATAGGCATTTTTCTACCTTTTGCCATTTTAATCCTCCTGTTTATATTCTACTATTTCTCCAAACTCATTTTTTAGCTCTTCATATACATCTTTTATAGTTGTTTTTGGTATTTCATGTCTTACTTCTTTTTTCGTAATAAATTCAACTTCACATTTTTCATTTAAAAACCTGCTTAAAATCTCTTTGAACTCTTCTTTATTTTTAGGCTGATTTGCAGCATTTATATGGAATGTAAATTTCGGGTTAAATTCAAATACAGCTTTTTTGTTTATTACCTCAGTAAGCTTGGACTCTCTTATAATAGCCTGCAGTCCTGCATTTTCGCTTCTTATTTCTTTAAGTAAAGACTGCCATTCATTTATTATGGTATCGAAAATTGCATCGTCACTTTTGTTTTCCTGCTTATTTTCAAGAGCTTCTTCCTTGTTTTTTTCTGTTTTTTTCGCCTTTTCAATTTTTTCTGTATTTACTGTCTTTTCCGTTTTTTCTGTATTTACTGTCTTTTTTGTTTTTTCTATGTTTTCTTGCTCTTTATTAATCCTATCAGGTTCAGTTTCACTTTTTCTTGCTGTGTCTTTAGGTTGATATTTTCCAATTAAACTGTTTTCTATGTTCTCAATTCTTTTTACTAATTCTTCCATGTTTACATAATGAACATTATGTAGCATCTTTATCAGCTTTGTTTCTAAAAGAACTCTTGGAGCTAATGCTCTCTTGCATTCTGACTGTGCTATTGACAACTCCTCTATTATTCTGACTATTTCGTCAACAGAAATTTTTTTGTTTAATTCTATAATTTCATTTGTTTCATCTTCAGATATTCTCATTAGATTTTCGGAAGAATTTGTTGTTTTCATTATAAGCATATTTCTGAAACAAATAATCAGTTCATCAAGAAAAAATGTAAGCTCTTTCCCGCTGTTTAAAATATTGTCAACTAAAGACATGGTTCTTACAATGTTATTGTCAACTATTGCATCAGCTGCCTCCAAAACAACCTGGTAATTGACTGTTCCCAATAAATTTATTACGGTGTCGTAATCAACTTGAGAATTAAAGGATATGCATCTGTCTAAAATACTTTGAGCATCTCTCATTGCTCCTTCTGAATTTGCTGCAATCAATTTCAACGCTTTTTCTTCGTAATTTATTTTTAGCTCATTGCAGATTTTCTTCATATTTTCTACAATAATATCAGCATTGATTCTTTTTAAATCGAATCTCTGGCACCGAGATAATATTGTAGCAGGAATTTTCTGAGGCTCTGTAGTTGCAAGTATGAATAAAAGGTGCTCAGGCGGCTCCTCCAAGGTTTTTAAAAGCGCATTAAAGGCGCCTTTTGACAGCATATGTACTTCATCGATTATATATACCTTGTACTTGCTTTTAACAGGCAAAAACATTACCTTGTCCCTAAGCTCTCTTATGTCATCTACACCATTATTTGAAGCTGCATCCATTTCAATAACGTCCATATTGGTTTCTTCCAATATGCTTTTGCATATTTCACATTCATTGCATGGATTTCCTTTATGGTTATTTAAACAGTTCACAGCTCTTGCAAATATTTTAGCAGTGGATGTTTTTCCGGTTCCTCTTATTCCGCTGAAAAGATAAGCATGGGCTATGCTATGAGACATTATTTGATTTTTCAATGTCCTGGTTACATGCTCCTGCCCTAAGACATCATCAAATACTTTAGGACGGAATCTCCTGTATATTGCTTGATGAGACATATACACCACCTCTGTAATTTTTTTAATTATAGCATAAAATATTTTTTTTAACAACTACCGATATTGAAAAAAAGGTAGTTGCTTCCGCAAGCTGTATTGTTACTAAAATAGAAAAAATAAAAAACGAAATAAAAAAGCCCATAAATATTATAGGCTCATTTAAATAGGTATACTATTCCATTCCGTATTTTTTCTTAAATCTGTCAACTCTTCCGCCTTTATCAACAAATTTCTGTTTGCCGGTAAAGAATGGGTGGCATTCCGAACATATTTCAACTCTGATTTCGTCCAATACAGACCCGGTTTCAAATGTATTTCCACATGCACATTTCACAGTAACAGTTTTATAATTGGGATGTATATCTTTTTTCATACCGTTCACCTCTTTCTATAGCTCTATATAAATGCATTATCTTCAATTTACCTTGAGTATTATAACACAAGGTTTTATATAATACAATATCTTATTTTTAAAATTAATAGTATCTGTCATTCAAGTCCGACTTCATTTTCTCGATATTCAATATCTGTGCAGCTTGTTTGATGAATTCATCATTTGTCTTGGTTCGAATCAATCCATCAATTATTCTTTCAGTAACATCTGCAGTTGAAAAATTGCTCATCGCTTTTCTTAATTGCCATATTGTCTGCATCTCTTCATTATTAAGCAGCAATTCTTCTCTTCTCGTGCCGGATTTATTTATATCAATTGCCGGGAATACTCTTTTTTCTGAAAGTTTCCTGTCTAAGTGAATTTCCATGTTGCCGGTGCCTTTGAATTCTTCAAATATTAAATCATCCATCCTGCTGCCGGTTTCAATTAACGCGCTGGCAAGTATGGTAAGACTTCCGCCGTTTTCAATATTTCGGGCAGCGCCGAAAAATCTTTTCGGACCGTATAATGCTCCCGGATCAAGCCCTCCTGACAATGTCCTTCCCGTAGGTGTAATAGTCAGGTTGTATGCTCTGGCAAGTCTTGTAATGCTGTCTAATAAAATAACAACGTCTTTCCCATGTTCAACAAGCCTTTTTGCCCTGTCTAATACCATTTCAGCTACTTTAATGTGATTTTTAGGCAATTCATCAAAGGTTGAATAAACAACGTCACCCTTTACATTTCGCTGCATATCCGTTACTTCTTCCGGACGTTCATCTATTAAAAGCATAATAATTTCAATTTCAGGGTAGTTTTCTGCAATACTGTTTGCTATATTTTTTAGAATTGTTGTTTTACCGGCTTTTGGCGGAGCTACAATCATACCTCTTTGCCCGCGCCCTATAGGTGCAATTAAGTCAATAATTCTCATTGCAATATCTATGGGTGATATTTCTAACTTGATTCTTTTATCAGGATAAATAGGGATAAGAGTGTCGAAGTCTTTTCTGTTTCTGGCTAATTCAGGATTTTCGTCATTTACTTCCTTGACATAAAGCAATGCTTTAAATTTTTCTCCTTGCTTCGGAGGTCTTGTAATACCTGAAATTTTATCACCGGTTTGCATACGAAATCTTCTGATTTGAGAAGGAGATATGTAGACATCGTCATCGCTGGTTAAATAGTTATGAGTCCTTAAAAAGCCGTAGCCGTCAGAATGGGTTTCAAGTATGCCAGTTACCTTTAAGGCTTCCGTACCGCTGGATTCAATTTCTTCAACTATCTTATCAGGTAATTCCACCATTTGTTCCGTTTCTTCTTTTCCTTCCGAAATTTCCAAATCGTTTTTTTCGTTATTTTTAATGTTGTTATTATTTATTCCAATTTCATTTAATTTAAAAATTAATTCATCTTTCTTATATTTATAGGCATCATGTATACCTTTTGACTTAGCCAATTCTTTTAATTCAAAAAGTTTTAAACTTCTAAGTTCCATAAGACCTCCTTGAATATTTAATTAATCAACATTATGGAAAAATACGGATAAGTTCTCGAAGAGTGTTTAAATAATATCATTTTATATTATAATAGTCAAGAAAATTATTGAAATCCCCCCCTAGGTATTGCTGATGTAATTTACAAATAATTCTACAAGATTTGGATCAAATTGAGTGCCTGAATTATTTATTAATTCTTTTATCGCTCTTTCTTTTGTATATATTGGTTTATAAGATCCTTCATGAGTCATTACATCATATGCTTCCACTATAGAGAATAATCTTGCTATAAAAGGAATTTCTTCGCCTTTTAAGCCTTGTGGATACCCGCTTCCATCCCAGTGTTCATGACTGGCAAAAATACCTTTTCCAATATAAGAAAATTTCGTTGATGCACTAACTATCTTAAACCCAAGTTCCGGATGTCTTTTTACCCTTTGCCATTCCTCTAAAGTTAACGGACCCTCTTTTAGAAAAAGTTCTTTTTCGAGTCCAACTTTTCCAATATCATGTAACTCTGCTAACAAAGCAAGATTTTCAATATCATCTTTTTCTAAATTTAAAATTTTTCCCATTTGACCGCACATTGTAACTAATCTATTGATATGTTCTCGACTTTCATATTTATTTTCATAAAGATTATTCTTAATAGAATTTATAATCATGTCATAGTTTCGTTCGCTATCAGCCATTTTATTGGCATACATCTTGTCTTCCGCTAACCTGAAAAGTCTGCTGTAGCTATTATGACCATCCTCATACGTAGTTGCACATCCTAACGCTATAAGGGGTTTAATAGGATCATCTTTTGCAGTAAGTGTAGCATTTTGTATGTTTTCAACAATATCAACAGATTCTTGTTCAGATGTCGATGGCATAAGTACTACTATTTCATCACCGCCTATCCTGCAGGCAACATGATGATCTTTTATGTTTTCTTTAATTATTTCAGATACTCTAATTAACATCTGGTCTCCGGTTTTATGACCAAATGTATCGTTTGTAATTTTCAGTGCATTTAAATCTGCGACAATCATTGAGAAGGGTAAAGAACTTTTTTGTTCTAATTGTTTTAGAATTTCAACCAAATACACCCTGTTGTACAGCCCAGTAAGCTCATCATGGTATGTCTTAAACTCTAATTCTTTTTTAGATTTTTCAATAGCGTGAGTTTTTTCTTTTACAGCTGATTTTAGACTTGAATTCCATGCTGAAATAACAATTATAATAATTATTAGAAATAAAACAAAGCCAAATATAGCTATCCAAAAATATATGTTCTGAAATATACTTTGTTCTTGTAAGTGCATCCATTTTTGCTCGATAACCTTTTCCTCATAGTCTGTAATTTGCGCTAATCCTTTATTAAAGATTTGACTTAGAATAGGCCAATCACTTCTAGTTGCTATCGATAGGCTGGATTCATAAGGAGTTTCCACATTAACTACAAGATTTGAAATATTATCTCTTTCAATAATCGCGGTAGCATTCATTATTTCTATTATCATTGCATCGGCTTCACCAAAAGCTACCATCCTTATTCCATCGTCGGGAGATTTTACTGTTCTATATTCCAATTTAGGATGTTCTTCATTCAAATATTCTATAATGTCGTAACCTTCTATTACTAATATGTCCATGCTGGCATTTGCTAACTTTTCAAATGTCAAATTCTCGGAAAAGTTTTTTCGAGTAATTATAACATTCGGGTTGTCAATATAAGGCACCGTAAATTCTAAGTACTTACTTCTTTCAGGGGTTTTAGTAGCAGCTGTTATTCCTGTTATTTCTTTTTTTTGAGCCTGTCTTATAAGTTCATCAAAATTATCAAACTGCACCATTTGAATCCGAATACCAAGCTTCTGTTCCAACAGTTTAAAATAATCGGCTGAAATACCTGCATATTGTCCATCCTCCAAGAATTCTACCGGTGGATAATCTGTTGTATATCCAATTTTAATCTCATCTTTATGCACATCAAGCCATGCTTTTTCTTCATCTGTCAAAAAAAATTTCTCGGTTTCAGCATCCCGTGTACGAAATAAAAAAAAGGTCATTATAATACTAATGATAAATAATATCCATATTAATATATGGAATTTCTTAGATTTAATAATTGTTTATTCCCTCTTTCTTGTATAATATCTGATATATTTCAACTACTAATAGAAATGGAGACTTAGCTCGAGTAAATTAGTGACTGCGGATAAGTTTAGCTATTAATATTTTAGCATTTTAAAGGCAAGTAGTCAACGGAATTATGTTAAATTTTGTAGAACAGCCGAAAAAATCAATATATAAATTAATGTCATATTATAATATCAAAATGCTATGCTCTCATGAGAATTACTAATAAGTTACAAATTGTTAATTTTTTAACTATTGATTTCTGTCCATTTTTAATATTATAATACTTGTATATATGAAAAAGAGGTATGAAGTGAATGACTGAATTAAAAATTTGTGTAGGAAGTGCATGTCATTTAAAAGGCTCTTATGATGTAATAGAAACTTTTAAATATTTAATCAGGGACAGGAATGTTTCTGATAAGGTCGAAATTAAAGCAGCCTTTTGCCTTGGTCACTGCACTGAGGCAGTATCGGTAAATTTGGACGGAATTATATATTCTGTATCGCCGAAGAATGCTGTCGAATTTTTTGATAAACATGTTATGAACAGTGTGAGGAGATTATGAGAAATGAGAATACTTGATTTTTACCCTGCAAATTGTAAAAACTGCTACAAATGTGTCAGAAATTGTTCGGTTAAAGCTATAAAGATGATTGATGACCAGGCACAAATCGTAGAAGAAAAATGTATAGCGTGTGGAAATTGTTTATTGGTATGCCCTCAAAATGCAAGAAATATACACAGTGATTTGGAAAATGTGGAAAATGCATTTCAACAAGGCAAGAAAATAATCGTTTCAATTGCACCTTCATACATTGGTGTTTATGATGAACCTTATAAGCTTATATCTGTTTTGAAGCATCTAGGAGCATATTTAGTTGAAGAAACAGCTATTGGTGCAGAACAAGTGTCCAAGCTGTACAGCGAATATATAAAAACAACAAAGAAAAGCAATGCAATAACAACATGCTGTCCCACAGTCAATATGATGATACAAAATTATTACCCTGATTTAATCAAGTATTTAATACCGATTGATTCCCCCATGGTAGCTCATTGCAAAATGATTCGGAAAAGACATGGGAGTGATGCTTATATTGTATTTTTAGGTCCCTGCATATCCAAAAAATGTGAGGCTTACGGATATCAGCTTTCGGGAGTAATGGACGCAGTAATATCATTTGATGAAATAGACAAACTGATAGAATCAAGAAATATTAGTATATCTGAATTTGAAGAAACCCATCCTGATTTGGAAGGAAATTATACCGGAAAAAAGTATCCTTTAGAGCAAGGTATATTGTCAGGTATCAAAAATATTGTGGAAAACAGCAAGTTTGCACCTGCAACAATTTCAGGCATAGATAATCTGAAAAAGGCCTTTGATGCATTATCAAATAAAGAAATAACCAATGTATTAATAGAGGCTAACAGCTGTGAAGGAGGCTGCATTGGAGGACCTGCCGTGCCTAAGAAAAGCAGAAATATATATGTGAGAAAAATTCGTGCAAGAAACAAAATTCAAAACTTAAAAGAAAAGGAATATAAGAATTATTCCTTGGAAGAAAAGAATTTAAATAATATTAGAAACTTTAGAAATAAACAGTATATACATCCGAAATTTACTGAAGAAGAAATAAGAAATGTTTTGGAGCAAACAGGCAAACATAAAAAATCCGATGAATTAAACTGCGGTGCATGCGGATATGATTCATGCCGGGACAAGGCAATATCTGTATTGGAAGGTCTCTCTCATTCGCAAATGTGCATGCCTTACATGAGAAGCGAGGCGGAGAAAATCTCGAATATATATTTTGAATATTCTCCGAGTATAATACTGATTGTTGATTTAGACCTTAACATACTTGATTTAAATCCCGTAGGAGCAAAAGCATTTAACATTGATGTAGCCTTTGTTAAAAACAAACCCCTATCATCCATTATACCCGACAATGATTTTAGACATGTTTTAAGGACTGAGGAAAACATGGAAGGGCGTAAATTGAATCTTGAAAAATACGGCTTAACGGTTTATGAACGAATTATTTATCTGCCTAAGAATAAAATACTGTTTGGAATACTAAATGACATAACTGATGATGAGTTTAAGAAAGAACAAATAACAAACTTTAAAATGAACACTTTGGAAACAGCAGACAAAGTAATAGAAAAACAAATGAGGGTCGCTCAAGAAATAGCAGGGCTCCTTGGTGAAACCACAGCTGAAACCAAGTCAGCATTATTAAAACTTAAAAAAGTTGTTTTAGAGGAAAATGAATAATGAAATATTTCTTTGATATTAATTATAAAAGTATTAATAAATATACTGAAGAGTTATGCGGTGATAAAGTTGAATATTTTTATGACGATGAAGGCATCATTATTGTTATGTCAGATGGCTTAGGCAGCGGCGTCAAAGCAAATATTTTAGCTACAATGACCACAAAGATTGCCGTAACCATGCTGAAGGAAGGTGCTTCAATAGATGATACCATCGAAACAATTATAAACACCCTGCCTGAATGCAAGGTTCGAAAATTAGCCTATTCTACATTTACAATAATAAAGATTGACAAGTATAACAATGCATATATTGCTGAATACGATAATCCACCATATTTTTTTTATTCTAACAGAATAATTCCAATAGAAAAAAAGGAGCGGACAATTGGAAATAAAAAAATCTATGAATCTAATATTCAACTTGAAATGGGAGATACTCTATGTGTAGTCAGCGATGGGGCAATTCATGCAGGAATAGGACAAATGCTTAATTTAGGCTGGTCCTGGGACGAAATATATGAATATTTAAGAGAATTGAACTATATAAATAACTCCTCACAGCTTATTAACGGCAACTTCATAGGCGTGTGCAACAATTTATACAACAATAAGCCCGGGGATGATACAACAATATTGACTTTGAAGGTGCGAAAGCCGGAAATTTTAGATGTTTTCATAGGACCTCCCCAAGATAAGAACAATGATGTCTATCTGTCTGAAATAATGAAAACCAGCCCTAATATAAAAATTATATGCGGGGGAACTACTGCACTGATAGCTGAAAGAGAATTGGGATTAACTTTAGAGGTTGACATGGACTCAATGAAAGAAGATGTTCCGCCAATTGCATATATAGAGGGTTTTGATTTAGTTACTGAAGGAGTACTTACATTAGGAAAAACCTTAGAAAATATAAAAAGGTTAAATAACTCTAATTACGAAAATGTTATTGACAGCAATGATTATGATGGCTGTTCCCTTCTTACCAACTTGCTTACGGATGTAGGCACGCATATGAATTTTTATTTAGGTAATGCGGTTAACCCTGCCCATCAAAATCCAAATTTTCCTGCCGATTTCAATATTAAAAAAAATATAATCAACAACCTGATAGCTGAGCTTAAAAAGACCGGCAAAAAAATAGAAGTAATTCATATTTAAAACCTGATTGACACGGGTTGGCGCCCTTATTATTCCATGAGTGGACAGCAGTTGATATATCTTTAACAATCGGTTGACTATATTGAATTGATACGGTAAAATAACCATAGGCAAAAAATTATTAATGGAGGTTAAAATGGAAAAATTAATTATTACTGCTTGTCTTACAGGAGCAGAAGTTACAAGAGAGCAACAGCCCAATTTACCTGTTACACCGGATGAAATTGCTGAAGCTGCATATGAATGCTTCTTAAAAGGTGCATCTATGGTGCATGTTCACGCCAGAGATGAAGATGGCAACCCTACTCAGGACTATGAATACTACAAAGCAATCAAAGAAAAAATTGAAGCTAAGTGCAACATTATATTCCAACCGTCTACAGGCGGAGCAACATGGCACACACCGGAACAAAGAATGCAGCCTATAGAATTAAAACCTGAAATGGCAACACTCAGCATGGGAACGTGCAACTTTGCAGATGATGTATTCATGAATACTGAAGAAAATATTAAAATATTTGCAAAACGGATGTATGAATTAGGGATTAAACCTGAATTGGAGTGCTTTGAAAAGGGAATGATTGACACTTCCATAAGAATGGCTAAGAAAGGCATACTTAAAACACCAATGCATTTTGACTTTGTACTTGGTGTACCGGGAGCAATGGGGGCAGAACTTCGCGATTTGTTGTACATGGTAGAATCAATTCCTGCCGGCTCCACATGGACGGCTGCAGCCGTAGGAAGATTCCAGCTCCCTATAAATATGGCAGCAATAATATTAGGCGGTCATGTAAGAACAGGATTCGAAGATAATATTTATTATAAAAAGGGAGAAATTGCAAGCTCAAATGCTCAATTAGTTGAAAGAGTTGCAAAATTATCAAGAGAATTCGGACGTGAAGTTGCAACACCTGACGAAGCACGTGTAATATTTGGACTTAAATAATTTGTCATCCTGAGTGTAACAAAGGATCTAAGGTTTTAAAAGATGAGATTACGCAGTCTCATTCACAAATATATTT
>DNNJ01000086.1 GCA_003487955.1 Clostridiales bacterium
AGTTTTATCATCTAATAGAGGATATAACACATTTGCAGCATAACAATCTCCATAAGCTTCTTCTCCAATCATCCATCTTCTTACGTCGTAGTATCGTTGATCCTCATACATCATTTCTATACGTTTCTCGTTCCTCATTCTATTTCTCAGATCATCTCCAGTATCAGTCACATCAGGCATTCCTGCCCTATTCCTTATCATATTCAAATATTTACGTGCCTCCAATTCTTCTCCTAACTCAATACAAGCTTCTGCGTAATTAAATAATACTTCTGCGTACCTAAAGTAACGCCAAGGAATATCCTGAGCAAAGAACCAGCCATCAATGGTTGGATCCATCATTTTTCGAATATAATATCCTGTAAAACCGGCCTCGGATGGTCGCACAGAACTTTGACGTGTATCTAGTCCATGTTCAATTATAATACTGTTCGTTGATGCATTCCATTTTTCATAACGGCCTACCTGGAGAGTTGAAGTTGGATCTTTTTCTAACAATGATGCATCTCTTCCCATTTTCCTAACTGATGACCCATTATAGATAATAAAAGCATAAAAACGAGGATCTCTATTTGAATAAGGATTAGATGAATGTTCAGGATTATTCCAATCGAATGGTAGTCCTGTATTCATTTCAAATGCATCAACTAAATTACCCAGTGGCACATTATTTCCCCTACCTCCAAATCCATTAGGGTAGTATAACTGTAAAGGACATGTATTTACACCACTCCACCAATCAGATCTAAAATAACGGATGAAAATATCTTCTTCATTTCCATACGTAAGGAATAGATCCTGACAATTTTTTGATGCTTCCTCAAACGATGTGGGATTTTTTTTGAACAAATCATATAATCCCAGATTAATAATATCCTCCGCTGCTTTCTTTGCTTTTTTCCATCTTTCTATTTGACTCCCCTCTGTATATCCTAATAATTCAGGATTTTTATAATTTGGAAAAACTCTCTCAATATTATGATATAAATCACTCGCAGCATATGTTAGAACTCTTGACTTCAATGCCATTGCTGCACCTTTGGTAGCCCTTCCGCGGTCTGACCCTATGTATTCTTGAGGAAGTAAGACCGCTGCGTCATCACAATCTTTGACTATAAAATCAACACAATCAGAAAAAGTACTTCTAGGAAGCAGAAAATTATCCGTGAGTTTATAAGCTTTGGTTATAATAGGTATTCCTCCATATAATTTTAAGAGTTGATGATAATACATAGCTCTTAAAAAGTGAACCTCTCCTCGAAAGCGATCTTTCAATTCCTCTTCAATTGGGGAACGCTCTAAATTTTCCAAAGCTATGTTACAGTATCTGACCGCTTGATAAATCTTTGGCCATTGGTGCCAATATCCTCCTGAAGTAGGTGAATCACTTCCACTATTTACATTTAATATACCTGTATTTGCCCTTGCATCAGCTTCATCCACATAAACCGAAGTAGGAAACTTTTCAAAACCATGTTCTATTTCAATATAAATTTGAGATAAAAAAGATTCAATTAAGCTAGGATCTTCACTTTCCCAAACATCAACATCAGAATATTCTGTCAAGGGTTTAGTTTCAAGAAAATCACTACAACAACTCATTGTAATTAATCCAAATAGAGATATAATTATTAATAAACAATTACTTTTTTTCATCACTAAAATAATTAAAGAGTTAATTTTATACCAATATTATACACTTTATTAACTGGCCAATTAGAAATGCTTGTTCTTTCAGGATCAAAACCATCTGGCAAATAAGAGAAAGTCAACAAGTTCATGCCTGAGATATAAAGATTCAGTTCACTTAAGCCTAACCTTTTTGTTACATTATCTGGAATGAGCCACCCAATTTCCAAACTTTTTAATCTTAAATAATCTCCTCTTTTCAAAAAATGGGTATTTGCTAATTCAGACCAATACACCCTTCCTCCACGAGCCAAAATAGCTGCACGAGGGTTATTTGCTCCCAAATTATCCTTAGTCCACCTATCCTCGGTAATAAATTGATAATAATTTGATTCTGGTGAACCCGTGGGTAAAGACAAATAATAATCATTCCCAGCTGCTCCTTGTAAAAAAATTGAAGTATAAAAATTACAGTATTTCATGTCAATATTCATACCTCCAAAATATTTTGGAATGGAGTTATTATTACTCCTCACCTGATCTAATCCGTCGATTTTTTGATCATCGTTTACATCTTTAAAAACAATATCGCCGGGTTTAGATGATGGTAAATGTGGATATGAATCCAAATGAGCTTGATCTTTAAATATCCCAATAGCTTGATAATATAATCCTGCTCCTATCGGACGACCAGTAGATTTTCTATAATCTTCGATATTTGGCGTCTCATCCCAAAATACAATTTTATTTGATGCATAGGAGATGTTCGGTGAAATCGTATAACTAAAAGCGCCAATCTTATCACTATAGGATAATACCACTTCAAAACCCCGATTACGAACCTGACCAATATTTTCTCTAGGCAAAGTTAATCCAGTTGAGAGTGGCACTGAGGCATTACGATATTCTAAGATATTATCTCTGAAATTATAAAAATACTCAAGTGTTGCCGAGAATTTTCCATCTAACATTTGTAAGTCAATACCGATATTAGATTGATTAGCAACTTCCCATGTTACTTGTTCGAAAGGAATTCTCAACTCTTTTAAGGCTGTATTCTCCTCATTTACATTAAAAATGTATTTATTCTTCCAATCTGTTCTAAATCCATATGTAGCCAAGTATTGGTAGGCTGATATCCTATCATTTCCCGTTTGTCCCCATGAACCTCTTAATTTAAAATGATTGAAAAGTGGTATATTTTCTTTCCAATATTCTTCTTCCGACATTACCCAGCCCAATGAAAATCCTGGAAAGAAACCAAATCGATAATCTCTATGAAAAATATACGATCCATCATATCGAAAAACAAATTCTGCTAAATACTTAGATTTGAAATTATAGTTGAATCTTCCAAAATAATTTAAACGAGCACTTTGGTTTGCTGAACCATTATTATCTTTCTCTAAATCTCCTCCAGCAAAAAGTTGATCAATCGCTTCAGATGGAAAATATTTACGAAATGCACTTAGATTCATTTCATCAGAAGTGAATCGTTCAACACCTAATAATCCTCCGAAGGTATGGTTGTTAAAAATTTCATTGTAATTTAACAATGCATTCATTGTTATTGAGCCATTATCTTCCATACTTTGACTTAATTCAGGTTGACTGACACCATGTTTTGTCTTAATCAATTCCGGTTCATTATTTTCATTATAGCCTTTCCAATAGTATAAATAGTATGGTATAGACCACTTTTTGTTGTTATTGAATGTTTTATCAACGGCAATATTACTTTTAAATGATAAACCTTGAATAAATGGTATATTTATATCTAAATTTATCAAACTCTGAAGATTATATGTTTTGAACCTGTCATAACCCATTTCATCAGAAGAAGAGACAACGGGATTCAAATCCGATTCTACTCCTGGGCCCGGTAACCCATTAGGCCAGCGTGCCGGCATATTAGGACGACTTTGAACCACTAACTGGTGAGAATATAGAGGATTGTACATATCTGCCGGTCTGTTAGTGATTGATTGTCTCCCGGATAAGTCAAATCCAATTTTAATATTGTTTGTAATCTTACCGTCAATATTACTTCTAAAATTTATTTGAGAAAAATTATTTCCACTATTTCTATGAATTCCTTCTTGATAATTTGCCCCTAATGAAAGAAAATATTTAACTGCTTCTGAACCACCAGAAACGGAAATATTACCATAAGTTTCAGGACTAGATTTTTTATATACTTCTTCATACCAATTGGTCTCGGGATAAAGCCATGGATCCTTATTGATATTATTTTTATAAATATCAAGGACCTCATCTGAATATGTCGGAGCCATTCCATAGTAACTATTATTTTCATTTACCATAGACATATAGGTATATGCATCAGCCATTTTGGGAAGACTTGTAGGTGAACTGAATCCTTGATTAAATGTCACTGATATTTCGGCTTTTCCTGCATTTCCTCGTCTTGTTGTAACCAAAATTACTCCATTTGCGGCTTGAGCACCATAAATAGCAGCCGAGGCATCCTTCAACACTGTAATAGATTCAATATCATTCGGATCCAACCTTGATATATTTCTATTGGATATACCATCAACAACAATGAGAGGACTATTATTTCCTGTCGTATTCACACCTCTAATTCGTATTGTAGGATCATCTCCTCCAGGAGTGGAACTTGCTTGTACAGTAGTCAAACCTGGAATTTTTCCAGTTAAACGATTTGTTATATTTATAGATGGGATTGTTTGTAGATCTTTTCCTCCTACCGATGATATAGCTCCTGTTACAGTTGCTTTTTTTTGTGTACCATAACCGACAACAACAACCTCATCCAGCAACTCTGTGTCTGGAGATAAGATAACACTAATTGTACTCCTACCATTGACAGCCTCTATCAGTTTTTTCATACCAACATAACTAAATATTAAATTGGCATTTACAGGTACACTTTCTAATACGTAATTCCCATTGATATCTGTTACAGTGCCATGGGCTTCTTCATTTTCAACAACAATAGTTACTCCAATCAATGATTCACCTGTATTATCTCTTACATTTCCTCTAATGGATATATTTTGTGATATTATACACATTGTTGAAAATGGAAAAATGATAAGTAATAATATAATCTTTCTTATTCTCATAATTTTCAATTATTAAAATTTTATAATTTCCAAGGCTTTCTATACTCGTAAGATAAATAATTATTAGCAATCTCGGAATTGGTAAACCTTTCATTTATTGCATCCCATTCTAGTCTTTCTCGTGTCATCATTGCAATCGTACCTAAATGTGCCATTGAGGTTGATCTGTGCCCTATCTCTAATGTTGCCCAAGGTTGCTCACGTGATTTCACGCAATCCAAAAAATTTCGGATAAGACTTGATGCACTGTTTTTATAACTACCATCAATTAATAGCGTGTCATCTTTAGCCAAAGAGTAATCTTCGGGTTCGATCATTGGCTTCCATGTCTG
>DNNJ01000085.1 GCA_003487955.1 Clostridiales bacterium
TTATCGTCAACAAGATGGTGAAGCTTAAGCATATACATATATCCAACAGTTACGGGTCCTTCAAAATATTCACCTGAACGTCCGTCTCTCAGCTCAATTTTACCGCTCCTTGGGTAACCTGCCATTTCAAGAGCATCCCATATGTCATCTTCAACTGCACCGTCAAAAACCGGAGTTGCAACTTCCCAGCCTAATTTTTTAGCAGCTAATCCAAGATGAACTTCCAAAACCTGACCGATATTCATACGAGAAGGAACACCAAGCGGATTTAATACTACCTCAAGGGGAGTTCCATCCGGTAGGTAAGGCATATCCTCTTCAGGCATTATCATTGAAATAACACCCTTGTTTCCGTGGCGGCCGCACATTTTGTCGCCGACATTTATTTTACGTTTTGTTGCTATATAAACTCTTACAAGTTTGCTTACTCCCGGGCTCAGCTCATCGCCGTTTTCCCTTGTAAATACTTTTACATCAACAATAATTCCGGTTTCTCCGTGAGGAACCTTAAGAGAGGTATCTCTTACTTCTCTTGCCTTTTCACCGAATATTGCCCGCAGGAGTCTTTCTTCGGCTGTAAGCTCTGTTTCTCCCTTAGGAGTGACCTTGCCGACAAGAATATCACCGGATTTAACTTCAGCACCGATTCTTATAATTCCTCTTTCATCCAAATCCTTAAGAGAATCATCACCGACATTGGGAATATCCCTTGTTATTTCTTCAGGACCAAGTTTCGTATCCCTTGCTTCAGATTCATATTCTTCAATATGGACAGATGTTAAAACATCATCCATAACCAATTTTTCATTTAACATCATTGCATCTTCGTAGTTATATCCTTCCCAGGTCATAAATCCTATTAAAAGATTCTTTCCGATAGCCATATCGCCATCATGTGTGGAAGGTCCGTCTGCAATAATCTGACCCTTTTTTATTTCATCGTCTTTAAATACTATCGGTCTTTGATTTACACAAGTACCACTGTTTGAACGTTTAAACTTAAGCAGGATATACTTGTCAATCATTCCGTTTTCATTTCTTTTTATTAAAATTTCCGACGCAGTGACAGAAACAACCTTTCCGTCATGCTCAGCAATAATAACAGCTCCCGAATCCATAGCCGCCTTATATTCCAATCCTGTTCCGATTATAGGAGTTTCAGTAACCAACAAAGGTACTGCCTGCCTTTGCATATTCGCACCCATCAGAGCACGGTTTGCGTCGTCATTTTCCAAGAACGGTATCATACCTGTCCCTATGGAAATTACTTGTTTTGGAGAAACCTCCATATAATCAACCATGTCTTTTGAAGCAATTTCATTTATACCGTCAATTCCTCTTACAACAACACGGCTGTGTTCAAATGTACCGTCTTTATTCAAAGGTTCATTAGACTGTGCGATTATTTTTGTATCTTCCACATCTGCGGTAAGATAATCTATTATATTAGTTACTTTTCCTGTCTTTTTATCAACCCTTCTGTAAGGAGACTCCAAAAACCCGTAATCATTAATTCTTGCATATGTTGCAAGAGATGTTATAAGTCCTATATTAGGACCTTCCGGTGTTTCAATGGGACACATCCTGCCGTAATGAGAATGGTGAACGTCTCTTACTTCAAAACTTGCTCTGTCCCTTGATAATCCTCCGGGACCAAGAGCTGACATTCTTCTTTTATGAGTAAGCTCGGCCAATGGATTAGTCTGGTCCATAAACTGTGACAACTGACTGGAGCCGAAGAACTCTTTTATAGCTGCGGACACAGGCCTGATATTTATTAAAACCTGAGGAGTTACAACATCCACGTCCTGAATAGTCATTCTTTCTCTGACCACTCTTTCCATTCTTGATAATCCCACTCTCACTTGGTTTTGAAGAAGCTCACCTACAGAACGTAACCTTCTGTTCCCAAGATGGTCTATATCATCAGTCTTGCCTATGCCTTTAAATAATCCTAAATGGTAATTTACTATTGCATGCATATCATCCTTAACAATATGTTTCGGGGACAATGAATAAATTTCTTCCCGGTCCTTTTCAAATATATTGTTATCAGCAGCAGGAACTTGCTTTAAGGACTCAATTATTGCCTTTTCAATATCTTCTTTGGAGTTGTTTTCTTCCAATATTTTTTTCATTACCGGATAGTAAACTTTCTCCTTTACTCCCAAGCTTTCTAAATCTATATTTTGTTTCTCCAGTTCAAATACCTTTGGATCTACAAATTTATTGCTTAATACTTTAGTAGCCTTTTCATCGGAATTCAAAATATTAACGGAAAAAACGCCTGCCGCTTCCAATTTAAAAATTGATTCATTATCAAATACACTGCCTTTAGTAACTAATACCTCGCCAGTTTCCTTATTAATTATATCTTCAGCTGCACGCTTTCCCATTATTCTGTTTTCCAAGCTAAGCTTCTTATTTAATTTGTATCTGCCTACTTTTGCAAGGTCATACCTTTTGAAGTCAAAAAACAAAGATTTGATTAATGACTTTGCACTGTCATATGTAGGTGGTTCACCGGGTCTCAATCTTTTATAAATTTCTATTAATGCTTCTTCGGAGTTGGTAGTGTTGTCCTTTTCCAAGGTTTTCAAAAGCTGCTCCGTTTCTCCCAATGTATCAATGAGCTCGGAATTAGATGATATTTCCATAGCTCTCACAAGCACCGTGGCAGGCAATTTTCTTGTTCTGTCAACTCTTACGTAGACAATATCATTAGAGTCTGTTTCAAATTCCAGCCATGCTCCTCTGTTGGGAATAACCGTTGCATCATATAATTCCTTACCAACCTTATCCCTTGTCATGTTGTAATAAACACCGGGTGAGCGAACTAACTGACTGACAACAACACGTTCTGCACCGTTTATTATGAATGTTCCCTTTTCTGTCATCAGAGGAAATTCACCCATAAATGCTTCTTGCTCCTTAATTTCTCCCGTCTCTTTGTTTATCAATCGTACTTTAAGTTTTAGAGGCACCGAATATGTTGCATCTCTTTCTTTGCACTCTACCTGGTCGAACTTCGGCTCGCTGAATAAAGAATGATCAACAAACTCCAGAATTAAATTGCCGGTATAATCCTCTATTGGAGAAATGTCATCAAAAACCTCTTTCAGCCCTTCATTTAAGAACCAATCGTATGATTTTTTCTGAACTTCGATTAAGTCCGGCAATTCTAAAACTTCATTAATTTTAGAGTAAGACATTCTTACCCTATTACCTATTTTCACAGGATGCGGCATCTTTTCACCCCTTAGTAAATAATTTTGACTTACAAATTCTATGCCAACATTACACACTCATGGCAATATATAATATTATCATCAAAAAAAATTTATGTCAATAGCTAATTTTGTAATTACTCCGATTATTTTTTGAAATTTTTTAATTGCTCCTTAGAATCTGTTTGTCATGAAAAATTTTGAAAACGCCTAAATTATTATTTGCAAATTTTTGGATATTATTCAGAGGAAAGGGGACACACCTCTGATATTAGGAATGTCCCCGTTCTGTATTAGTTAAATTATTTAATTTCTACTGATGCACCTTCGGCCTCTAATGCTGCTTTAGCCTTGTCTGCTTCTTCCTTGCTGATACCTGTCTTTATTGTGGTAGGTGCTCCGTCAACCGCATCTTTTGCTTCTTTTAACCCAAGACCTGTTAATTCTCTTACTACCTTTATAACCTTTATCTTTCCTGCGCCTGCTGCTGTAAGAACAACGTCAAATTCTGTTTTTTCTTCTTCTGCGGGAGCTGCCGCACCGCCTGCAGCCACACCTGCTGCTGCTACCGGAGCTACTGCTGATACGCCGAATTCTTCTTCGATTGCTTTTACTAATTCGTTTAATTCTAATACTGAAAACTTCTTTATTTCTTCAACAAAGTTTGTGATTTTTTCACTTGCCATTTTTATTTCCTCCTAATAATGGTTATTTAATTTATTATTATGTTTAGGCAACTTCCTCGCCTTTTTTGCTTATCTGATCAAGCATATAAGCAAGATTTCTGATATTTCCTTGCAATACACCTGCCAGCTGTCCAAGAAGACCTTCCCTTGATGGTATGGTTGCCAATTTTTTTACTTCATCGGCATTCATAACCTTGCCTTCAACGATTCCCGCCTTCAGCATTATTGTGTCATTGCTTGTTTTGGCAAAATCATTTGTTACCTTTGCCGCCGTTACTTCATCATCATATGAAATAGCTATGGCATTAGGTCCCTCTAAGTTTGGGGTTATATCCTTATAAC
Source organism: Clostridiales bacterium (assembly GCA_003487955.1). Classification (GTDB taxonomy): domain Bacteria; phylum Bacillota; class Clostridia; order Tissierellales; family Sedimentibacteraceae; genus Sedimentibacter. Next base: position 4,256 of record DNNJ01000085.1, read on the forward strand.
CTAATTCTTCAAATGCAAAACGCATTAAAG
>DNNJ01000192.1:0-9863 GCA_003487955.1 Clostridiales bacterium
GGAAAAACCGAAAACGTATTAATTGACCAGACCGGCTACAATGGCGTAGGCATGTGGTGGGGAGTTTGTGCTTTTCAGGTAGCGCGGGTCTCAGACTATATTGTCGAAAACTGCACATTCCAAAATACAATAAAAGGAACAAGTCCCGACGGACAGGGATTCGATTGGGAAGCAGACAATCACAATGTCGTGGTCCGAAATTGTAAGTTCCTGAACAACGATGGTCCTGCGACGCTTAATTTTGGAGAGAGTTGGCCTGGTGAAAACGACGGATGCGTGTTGGATGGATGTTATATTGCGGGCAACAACAAAATAAGCGATGTGAATGACGATTACTATAACAGGGTGTTTGGCATCAATAAATCGCGTCCCGCGAATAACGGAATCGTCAAGAACTGCGAAATAAGATTGAGAACAAATTCACAAAGTTATAATTCATTCCCTCTTGTGTTCGATGAATCAAACCGTGTATATAATGCTGATGGAGAACTTATCTATCAGGGCGTAGAGAGATCCAATCCTATTTTAAATGAATCGTTTGAGGATTTGAGTCTATGGGCGAACACGGCAAGTGCATCAGTTTCAAACGGAGCCGTAAAAATTCAAAACGGTTCTATCATCTACCTGAAGGAGAAACAGTTGTCAAATTATTTCAGCGAGGCTCACTTTAATTTCCTTGAAGAGGGTTCGGCAGGGATTTGTTTTGGCGTTTCCGACGCAAATTCCTATTATCTGGTTAAAACCGATGTGAAAATAAGTATGAAAAGTACGATACAGTTATGTAAAGTTATCGATGGGAAGATCAATGTGCTTAGGTCTATTGATACATTTGGCTTACGCCCTAAAACATCTTTTACTTTAAGAGTGAATGCAAATGGTAGCGATATTAAAATATATTTGCAAGGAAATTTACTTGTAACTTACACTCTTAACGAAAGTTATAGCGGTTCGACAGGCTTATATATGGGAGATATAGGAGAGTGCAGTATAAGCAAGTTCTTTGCACATCCAATTTAATGTTTTTTGAATGACTTCTGGGAGGAGGTATTAATAGCTTCCTCCTTAACATACTAAATCTTTGTCTGATGAAAAAAAATATTTGTACATTATTGATATTAATATTACTATTAGCCGCATGTAGTGACAATGCAAATGACCAACCAGAGTTTCCAGATGAGTCCAGGTTAGAAAATGATTACAGCATCTATCCACTGAAAACAACGGTACACTACAAAGATGGAACAAATGCTGTTGGTGATGTTATACCATTTTATTATCAAGGTGAATATCATGTTTTTTATTTGCAGGGAGACGAATGGGCGCATATTGTCAGTACGGATTTGGTGAATTGGAGAGTTCTTCCATTTGCACTGAGAAAAGGAACTGGAAATAATAGTCCCGATGGGCAAGGTATATGGACCGGTTCTGTTGTTTATCATGATTCGAAATTCTATATTTTTTATACAGGAAAAAATACCAATGATACTAAAGGTGAACAAAAAGTGATGGTTGCCGAAAGTAGTGACCTGATTAACTGGACAAAAATAGACGATCGAACAATGTATGCCGATGGGAAAATCTATTGGAATAAGACTATTAATGGGGCCATAGATGATAAACAGTCGTATCATCACCAGGCTTTTCGCGATCCCTTAGTTTTTTTTAATCATAAAGACAATAAATGGTGGATGATACTCCATGCTGTACGTGCCGATGGTTCCAGACCGGTAATGGGATTATATACATCTTTAGACATGAAGAATTGGATTCCTCGCGAACCTTGGGTTGTTTATCCCAATTCTGTATCGGGAGACTGTCCGGATGTTTTCTATGAAAATAATGAGTGGTATATTCTTTGTGCCAACTATGTGTATATGAGGATTGATAATATAAATACCATTACAGATCCATTTATCTTGCCATACGATTGTGGCGACCTGTGTGTACCTAAGACAATGTATGATGGCAAAAGACGTATTGCAATTGGTTGGATAACAGATTATGAAGGACATCAGGATTCCGGTGCAGGAGGCTGGGGAGGTATTATGAGTATGCCTAGAGAACTATACACAGATCGTAGTGGAAAACTGATGCAACGTCCTATCGAAGAGGTGATAGGTTTGTTTCCTAATCGAATCAGTCAGATTTCAACCTCTATGAATTCGGGTGAATATAGTACAGGGTTATCTAAAAATTTTATGTTAACAGCTGAAATAAGACCTCAGGGAAATCCTGATTGGGCTGAATTAAGAGTTTGTGCATCAGGGAAGGATGATCTTGAGAATTATTACCTGAAAATTGATTTTAAAAACAAAAGAATATGGTATGGCAGTAAATATCGGAGTTATGATAGAACTTTCCCTTACATGACCGGAGATACAGTGAAAATACAATGGTTTGTGGAGGGAACTGTTGCCGAATGTTTTGTTAACGATGCATATTGTTTTACAATGAGAGCCTATGATAAAATAGGTAATGGAATTGTTTTCAAATCAAATGAAACAACAACACTGAATAATCTGACTGTATTTTCTCAATAATATATTATTTGTTAAGTTTAAAATATATTTACAATAAATTTTTTTATATACTTTGCTTACCTATAAATAAATTAGAAAAATGATGATATCAAGAATAAAAATTATTATGCCCATTATTATATTGTTATTGTTTAACAATCCCGGTCATACACAAAATAATTATATCCTTACTGCGGACAGCAAAACTAAAAAAGATGTGAAATATGGAGAACACATTGCTATTCAGTTCAAAAAATCGAATGTATTTCCTGGTACAATACGCTATGTAGATGTATATGTTCCGGCCGGATATGATGGCAAAACGCCTGCCTGTGTTTGTGTATTTCAAGATGGTATGAGTTATAAAGCAGATACGGTAGTATCTAATTTGATAGAAAGTAAGGAACTGCCTATGATGATTCTTATAGCTGCTTCTCCGGGTTGGGTTCCTGGAGATTTTGACCCTGAGAGCCCGCGGGCAAACAGAACATATGAATACGATACACCATTTCCTCGCTTTGGTAAATTTCTTTTAGACGAATTACTTCCTTTTGTTGAAACGTTGCAAACTTCGGATGGCCGAAGAATAGTTTTGTCAGACAAAAGAGAGGATAGAATGATTACAGGATGCAGTTCTGGAGCTGCGTGTGCATTTAATGTTGCTTGGAATACAAATGCTTTTTCGAGAGTATATAGTTCTTGCGGATCTTTTACGGGTTTGCGTGGATCTTTTACAAATTCGACGTTGGTTCATAAATTTGAAACTAAACCAATACGTTTCTTTTTTCAGAGTGGTACTCAGGATATGTGGACATCGTTTGGAGATTGGTGGAGTGCAAATCAGGCAATGGTGAGAGCAATGGATTTTGCCGGATATGATTTTGCCTATAAATTCACCGAAAATGCGAATCATTGCGATGATAATGTTACTCAAATATTTCCCGATGTTTTGAGATTTTTATGGCACGATTATCCGGAAAATGTGCCATCACCTAAAAACAAAACCCGTAATGGTATGATGAACCAGATATTGTTGGACGGAAAAACATTTGAAAAGTTATCAGAGCTAGATGTTCGAAATGGTAAATTAGTATCAAATGATGGGGTTATGTTCTTAACATCCGACAATGGAACCTGGATTCTTAATGAATATGCCGAGAAAGGGAATCTTTTTCTAAATAAAAGAATATTGGCTTTCGGAAAAGATGGCTTGTCTTTAGTATATAATGATCAAAAACAGTTGGATATCTTGAATAAAGATGGAAAAGTAATCAGACGAATTTCACAGAAAATATACCCTCATGCAGCAGTTTCTTTAAGAGATGGACGGTTTTATATCGTTGGCGCCATAAATAAAACAGAAAATCCGCAAGTATTATGGTCTTTATCTCCCGATGGCTCTTTGGTGGTGGAGGATGAAGATTTGAAAGGTGCAAAATCGCTGGGGATAAGTGCAAATGATAATTGGCTATATGTATTTGAACATGATACGCGTCGAGGCTTTAATTATATGGTTCAGAAAAATGGAAGCAGTTTAAAATACAAGCAGGAGTTTTTCTATATACATATTCCGGACGAAAAAGACGGAGCGGAAATAACCTCCTGTATATGTGACAACTCAGGCCGAACCTATCTCGCCACAAATATGGGAATACAAGTCTGCGATTATAACGGAAGAAGCGAAGCCATCCTTACTCTTCCCGATAACATCAGACCAGTCTCAATTGCATGGGGCGGCAAAGAACGGAATTATCTATACATTTTGGGCGATGATCATATCCTGTACCGGCGGAAGTTGAATGTTAAAGGCGCATCAATCAACGAGGAGATTCCGATAATACGCGTCAGTGCCGGCTAAATAGTGTTGCTTAATTCTGACATTCTAAAACTGAATCATTGATATGCTTAAAAGGGTCTTTATTGCAGTCATCCTGTTTTTTCTCTCCATCTCGGTAACCATTGGACAAAACATCCTGATCGATGATTTTGAAAATGGATATTCCAAATGGACATTCGAGGGAGACGATGATACATTCGGTACATTTCCGGCTGAGGGAAATAGCCGGTACCAAATATCCATAAAAGGTTATAGCGGAAACGGCTCGTTAATTCATCCTTTTATTCAGGAAATGCCCCCGTCGGGAAAATGGTATTGAAGGAACCGGTTCTCATAAACAGAAAATATTTGGTGGCATCTATTGGCGGCGATTTCAGCCGCGAAAAGATTTATCCCGACAGCAGTATAAAATTGAAAGACTGAACAACGACAGGTTAAAGTTACAGATTTTTATCGACAGGAGTGTAATGGGTATATTTTATGATACCGGACAGACCGTAATATTCGACTCTCATTTTTTCGGAAAAGAAAAAATCAAAGTGGTCATCACGGCCAAAGAGGCCATTATACATCAAATAAACATCAAAACAATCGAAAGCAGATACAATTTATGAAGCAAGAGTCAACAATCCAGATCATAAGAGTATCCGTCTATTTTTTGTTATTGCCATCATAATGACGTTATTTTCACCTGAAAATGGCGAAATAATCACAACGGGCCAATAATTGGATGGGATGGTCTTTTTTGATCTTTCCTTATTATATTAAACTAAATTGGATCTTTAAAAAACAAAACAATGTACAGATTATCAATTATTTGCAGACTGGTGAATTTTAAATATATGATCTCTATCCTATTTCTGACGACTTATTTTTCCGGTTTTTCCCAGATAAGACTCGAAGGTTTTAACTCCGATAAAATTAACCCAGAACTATATAAAAGAGTGTGGAATGCCAGTTGGATCTCCGTGCCCGACACATCTGAAAACGCTTTTGGAGTCTATCATTTTCGCAAGACATTTCATTTGGAGAATGTACCGGGAGAGTTTATCATCCATATTTCGGCAGATAACAGATATAAGCTCTTTGTTAACGGCGTGCAAATTTCTCTCGGCCCGGCAAGGTGCGATCAATTCAACTGGAATTTCGAAACCGTGGATATCGTATCTCATTTAAAAACCGGAAAGAACACACTTGCTGCTTTGGTCTGGGATTACGGTAATTTAAAACCCATTGCCCAGATGAGTTTCGGAAAAACAGAACTGATCATTCAGGGAAACAGCCATACTGAAGGAGTTGTCAACACAGACGATTCATGGGTCTGTGCTAAAAGTTCGGCATATAACCACTGGGAATCGGAGGAGCCGGCAATAGGTTATTACGTAGCAGGACCGGGAGAGTTGTTCGACTCGCGTAAACATCTGTGGAAATGGGAAACCAGCGATTATGACGATTCGGCATGGCTCCCCGCTGTTGTAGGTTTGCAAGGAGCGACCAAGGGGGGAATCGACTATCCGGGAAGAAATTTGGTGCCCACTCCAATTCCACCAATGGAGAAGAAAACGGAATTCTTTGCAAGAATAAGGAAAAGTGATGGGATAAAATGCCCACGGCAATTTTTAGACGGAAAAGAAAAAATAGTTATTCCACCCTACCGTTCTGTCGAATTAGTTTTAGATATGAACTACCTGACTACGGGTTATTTGAATATGAACTTCAACAAAGGTAAAGATGCGGAGATTACAATCGGCTATGGGGAGGCTTACTTCACCGACAAATCAACGGGAGAGAAAGGAAACAGGAACGACATCGAAGGCAAATCTTTCGCGGGATATGAAGACAAGATAATTGCTGATGGCGGCCGGGACCGCTCTTTTTGCAGTCTATGGTGGCGTACATGGCGTTATGTCAGGCTCAAAGTAATGACTCGCGGAGAAGAATTGATTATTGATAAGATAAACGGCATCTATTCAGCCTATCCGTTTATCAACCAAACGAGCTTTAAAGTCCCCGAGAAATACGGACATCTGTATACAATCTTGGATATTGGCTGGAGGACTGCAAGGTTGTGCGCCAATGAAACATACATGGATTGTCCTTACTATGAACAACTTCAGTATTTCGGCGACACAAGAATCCAGGCCATGGTCACAATGTACAATACAAACGATAGGTGGATGGTGAAAAATGCGATAGAACAAGGCAGACAATCCATGGTAGCTGACGGATTTACCATGTCGCGTTATCCCTCCAACGCCCGTTCGATAATTCCTTCTTTCTCGTTGTGGTGGATCTGCATGGGATATGATTATTGGATGTACCGGGGAGATGAACAATATCTAAAAACGCTACTGCCTGCATATCGCTATATACTGGATTGGTTTGAACAATACCTGAAACCAAATTACAGCCTTGATTTCATACCCTATTGGTTTTTCATTGACTGGGCAGACGGTTTTGCAGCGGCAAACGGTGCTCCGATCCGGGATCCGGATGGAGATTCGGCATTACAGGACATCCTGTATATCATCGCACTGGATAATGTCGCAAAAATGGAACAGAGTTTCGGGATCGGAACGATGGGCTCGCACTACGCGTCGATAGCGGCCAAAATAAGGAATACATTCAAAGAAAAATATTGGGATGCCAAACGCAACCTGTTTGCCGACACAATGGACAAAAGGAGCTTCTCACAACATGTAAATACACTGGCAATCCTTGCCGGCCTGACGGAAGGGAGGGAAGCCCAAACGGTAATGACACAGATATTAAATGATGATTCCCTGATACATACAACCATCTATTTCAAATATTATCTCAACCAGGCACTGAAAAAAGCGGGAATGGGTGATCTTCTGCTGGACAATCTACAGGTTTGGAACGATCAAATAAAATTAGGGTTGACTACCTGGGCGGAACGGCCTGAACCTTCCAGATCCGATTGTCACGCTTGGGGGGCCAGTCCCAATATTGAGTTTTATCGAATATTACTCGGCATAGATTCAGACGCTCCGGGATTCAGGAGAGTAAAAATAGCGCCTGCTTTGAACGGAATAGACGAAATTTCGGGATCTATCCCGCATCCCATGGGTAAAGTGTCAGTGGAATACCGTATTGACAGTGATGGCGTGTTACATGCCCGAGTGGAACTGCCAGCCTCAGTCGAGGGTTCTTTTGTATGGAAAGGAAAAGAATACCCACTAAAAGAGGACTGTCAAGATCTTATAATAAAATAAATGGATGAATGTGATGAATCGGCCGAAGCCCGGACAACCATCAGATTTGGTATAGCAAACATGCAACACAATTGGATTTCAATAAAAACTTATTAATTATCACAACGATGAGCCATAAATTTCAAGTAATTTTTTGCTTTTTGATGCTTGCTGTCGCGGCGAATAGCAGCGCGCAGGTCGCAAGAAACGATAAAGAGGAGATTAGGATGAACCACTTTATCGACAGTCTGATGAATCGCATGTCAATCGATGAAAAAATCGGACAACTCAATATGCCTAATATTGAAGGCGCTGTCTTGACAGGACCTGCCAAAGACACAAATACGGGAGAACGAATCCGGAACAATCAGGTCGGTGCACTTCTCAATATCCAGGATGTGAAAAAGATAAAGGAAATACAACAATTGGCGGTAGAAAACAGCCCAAACAATATACCTCTAATTTTCGGGATGGATGTCATTCATGGATATAAAACCATCTTTCCGATCCCTTTAGGTTTGGCGGCCACATGGAATATGACCGCAATAGAAGAGATGGCGCGCATTTCGGCAATTGAAGCCAGCTCGATGGGAATTTGCTGGACCTTCAGTCCAATGGTCGATATAAGTCGTGATGCCCGTTGGGGAAGAGTCGCCGAAGGGGCGGGAGAAGACCCTTACTTGGGTAGTGAGATCGCCAAGGCCTATATACGCGGTTACCAGGGCGATTTAAGTCAAAACACCAATATTCTGGCCTGTATGAAACATTTTGCATTGTATGGTGCGCCTGACGGGGGGAAGGATTACAACACGGTAGATATGAGCCGGCAACGCATGTTTAACGTGTATTTACCGCCCTATCAGGCAGCAATAAAAGAAAATGCCGGAAGCGTGATGAGCGCCTTTAATCTGGTGGAAGGAATACCGGCTGCAGCAAACCAATGGTTACTGACAGATTTATTACGGGAACAATGGGGATTTGACGGGTTTGTCGTATCCGACTGGGATGCGGTTAATGAACTCACAGTACACGGAATAGGCAATTTACAAGAAGTATCGGCTCGTGCACTAAAAGCGGGGCTTGATCTTGATATGGCCAGTGAAGGCTTTATAAATACACTCATGAAAAGCCTCGAAGAAGGAAAAATCTGTGAAGCCGATATCAATAAGGCATGCCGTAGGATCTTGGTCGCCAAGTACAAGTTGGGACTTTTCCAAAATCCCTACAAGTATTGTGATGAAACGCGCGCTTCCAACGTTATATTAAGCAAAGCGCACAGAGATGCGGCAAGAAGAATTGCGGCTGAAAGTTTTGTTTTGCTGAAAAATAAGAATGACATCTTGCCTCTGAAAAAAAATGGGAAAATTGCCGTGATCGGACCACTCGCCAACAATAAACCGAATATGTTAGGCACATGGACCGTCAGTGCAGACCTGAATTCCGCAGTATCCGTCTTAGAAGGAATAAAGACTGCTGTCGGCAACAAAGCGATAATCCAATATGCGCAAGGGTGCAACTTCTCTTATGATGAAGGGATAGAAAAACGCGTTCAGCATGCGGGAAAGATATTTACCCGGGATGGAAGGAGTGATGCCGAACTTACCGCGGAAGCGCTAAGTATAGCAGAGAATTCAGATATTGTACTCGCCATAATGGGCGAGGCTGCCGAAATGTCGGGAGAAGCCGCATCGCGTACCGATTTGAATATTCCGGACGCGCAAAAAGAGTTACTGAAACAACTTGTAGCAACCGGGAAGCCGGTCATTCTTATACTCTTCTCCGGGCGCCCCATGACACTCGCCTGGGAAAACGAGAACGCAGATGCCATCCTGAATGTTTGGTTTCCCGGTGTCGAAGCAGGTAACGCCATTGCGGATGTTATCTTTGGGAATGTCAACCCAAGCGGAAAGGTTACCATGACCTACCCCCGCAGTGTCGGACAAGTCCCGATATATTATGATTACATGAATACCGGTCGTCCACCACTCAAAGATCATCCGATGGAAAAATACAGGACCGGTTATATCGATGAGTCGTATGAACCGCTCTATCCATTCGGGTTCGGGTTGAGCTATACTACATTCAAATATGGAGACATTACATTGAATAAATCAAGCATGAAGCCCGACGAAATCATTGAAGCGAGCATCGAGGTCACGAACACGGGTAATTACGAAGGAAAAGAAATTGTTCAACTTTACATCAGAGATGTAACAGGAAGTGTCAGCCGGCCAATAAGTGAATTAAAGGGCTTTGAGAAAATATCATTACATCCGGGAGAGACCAAAACTG
>DNNJ01000192.1:10047-10729 GCA_003487955.1 Clostridiales bacterium
ATCCGGGAGAGACCAAAACTGTCCGTTTTCAGATTAATGTCAATATGCTAAAGTTTTATGACTACAATCTTAATTATGTATTTGAGCCAGGGGAATTCGAATTAAAAATCGGAAGTAACAACCGTGACGTGATAATAAAAAAATTCTTCTTGGAATAATTGAATGTATGGAAGAGGCATTGATGTCAAATCCATAATCAAAATCAACAGATGATATCAACAGAAAAAAGCATTTCATAATCCATCGTCAATGAACAAAGCAAGTATGAAATTATTCCCGGTGATGCTGGCATTTTTTGTAATGGGATTTGTAGACCTGGTAGGAATTGCCACGAACTATATAAAAGTAGATTTCGAATTGTCGGATACAATGAGGCTGTCCTGTTTTCCTTGTGGGGTCACCCAAAATTAATATTGAAGAGTTTTAGTAATTTTTTTTACTCGTCCTTGTCCAGATAAAGTTTTGTGTGGAGTTTACCGGAGAAGTGGGTTTTGATTTCTACCTGATATATGGTCTTAGTGATATCGATAGCCTGTTCCACACTCCATGGAGCCTGTTTCTCCTTAAGTTCCTTATACACCTTATAGGCACAAAAGGCGATGCATATATGCGCTTCTATCCTTCGTGGGATCCTATGGTAAACAGGTCTTATCTGTAAGTGTTTATTTCACCCCAAAAGTGG
>DNNJ01000192.1:10917-11119 GCA_003487955.1 Clostridiales bacterium
GTGGCTCTTCGTCAAATTTGGTGCAAAATGGCAATTCTTAGGCTATCCTAAAAAAACATAGTTATTTTACTGATATTCAGATAAATAAATAGCAAAAAAGCTAGTATAATCAAATCATTTTTATTATCTTTAAAGTTCTGACACTAAAGACTTTAAAGATGAATGACTATACTAGCCAAACCAAAGATAATAACTTTTCTAT
>DNNJ01000192.1:11385-11663 GCA_003487955.1 Clostridiales bacterium
TATTTTTGGAATCCCGGGTGTTGAATTTTATAATTCCGTTATAAGAGATAATTTGATTCTACTGTCAGCTCGTCTTAAAGCCAAGACAGCAAAATGTCCCTCTTGCGAAAAAAGGAGTAAAAGTGTTCACTCATCATATATGCGCAAATTAACTGATCTTTCATCATCCGGCAGAGCAGTTAAAATTATATTTAAAGTGAGCACTAGTGGCCCATTAAAATTGGGGCGTTATTAAAAATCAAATAAACTTGGCCCATCTGGGCCCAATCGTTCTTTTT
>DNNJ01000008.1:0-1663 GCA_003487955.1 Clostridiales bacterium
CAGCTGGATTGTGGAGACGCTATCTTTTATCAAATAGGAAAAAAATATGTTCCGGCATTACATTTTGTAGTGACCATAAAATTTTTATCTTCCAGAGCTTTCTTTATCAAGGCTTTCTTGTTTGGAACATGAAGTGTTGGGACATTTCCCATTGAATCGCGGAATTTCGGCAATTTATCCCATAAGTCCTTAATTTGTTTTTTGAAATTTTTCTCTGATGTTACGATATCACTTTTCTCACTGTACTCTGGATATATGACAATAACCGGCAATCCTTTAGTATTAATTCCGTAGTCAACTTCTTCCTTTAAAGCGCGGCTACTAACGGTCACAGAGCTTAAAAAGAGTATGATGTTTTTTGAATTATCAAGTCTACCATGCAAGCGAGGTTTCAGTGTTTTTTCCCAATCACTGCCATCCCGAACGTTATAGTTTTTGTCGTGAGAATCGTTGAACGGAAAATCGCTATCAGCACCTTTCCACATTCTCAACTGATTGTATGATACAAAATCTTTGGTTGCATGTGCGCCTAAATTGCTTTCGCTAAAGGGTTCGCTGACATAAAACGCAGAATAATTTCCGTTTCTATAAGACACTACAGTCCCCACCCTTCAAATCATAGAAATTTATTCGGTCTTTTTTATCAGGATGGATAAGAATAGTTACCCGTGCTGGATGTGTAAATTTTACTCTACTAATTTTAAATGACCAAATCAATATTTCGAGAAGCTCTTGGTCGCTAATCAAATCGTAGCCGCGAAACCGAGTTATTCCTGACCCAAACAAAGGAATTGTAACGGAGCGACCCGCGTAAATTCTATCCACATCGCTCCAAAAATTCACAAGGAACTCCAAATAATCTGGCATAAATAAATACGCCTTGTTATGGTCGTCAAATCGAGAAAAGGCGGTCAGTAGATATTCCTGATTATAAAGTAATATTGAACCTAATTTGTACCTCACAGTCTTGCCTTTTTTTCGCGAAACATTTCCCTCAATAACTTTTTCTCGCAAATAAGTATCGCCTTTGATTAGTGCATTCAAATCATCAATGTCATTAACTTTTTGGTTAATAAACTTTCCGTTGAGTGTAGTAGAGGCAATAACATCTTCATCTACCTGTGTGTCAAAATACTCATTAAAGGCTATAGCTTTCAAGCCGGACTCACTAAAAATATCACCTGTTTTCACTGCAACAGTCGAATTGTTTATATGTACTTTTCGGCATGAAATTTCGTTTGCCCAGAGCCACATTGCCATATAGCCCAAAATCAATAATGAGACAAATCCGTAGCCTAATTTGGGTTTAATTTCATCAGGAATATCAGCAAAAATCACCACGAGAGATAATGCAACACTAATAGCTGAGACTACCGCGCCAAATTGCTTAAGTAACTGCTTGTCGAATAAAGCACACTTTACTTTCCTGATATTAAACACCACCTTTACAGAAAGAGGTTTTGACCTGCCAAAGTATCCTATCTATTTGAATACGTGATTTGTTATTTTTTCGGGATAGCCGGCCAATTTACAACTGTGCATCTCACGATGTGCAGTTATCTCATATACCAAACTATACCTTAATTCGACGATGAAAGGAAGTGTCTTTATGCGTCCCCGTGCTCCCACCAAAAAAACATTATAACTGAATACACATGCCCGC
>DNNJ01000008.1:1843-2105 GCA_003487955.1 Clostridiales bacterium
TATAACTGAATACACATGCCCGCCGTTTTGGCTTCCCAAAAATGGCAGGCGTTTTTTGCGTTCAGGAGAAGAAACACATCTTCTCGTTCGTCTGGCAGCAAAAGGAAAGATGCATTTTCTACGGCCATATTGCTGTCAAACTTATCATCAAAATACAAACCATCACCCCATCTAATAACATTAACGCCACCAACAAGAAGCTGTACGAGATTATGACGACCCGCCCACTGGAAGTCTCGAGAGCGTAAAGAAACGGCGATTA
>DNNJ01000008.1:2293-4550 GCA_003487955.1 Clostridiales bacterium
AGAGCGTAAAGAAACGGCGATTAGCGGCGCAATTCGCCGCTTATGTCCTGTTTTTGGTAGAAAGGATGTGGTAAAATTGATTTAGGTGAGGAGTGAAAATATGGACGAAAAAATGGATTTGGCCTCTTTTATGGATAATGCGCCAATAATCACAATAACAATCGCTAAAATTGAAACGAAAATTCGCGTTTTCTTTAGCATAAACTGTTACAAAATAATGTTTAAGCACCATGAGCAAGGCGACGATTATCGTTCTGCTTTTGCAGCCGCCACTTTCTATATGTTTCAACAAACAACCCGCGATAATGTGGGTTCTATTTCAGAGCAGGATTTTATCAATACCACCGGCGAAAACTTAATCATTATGCTAAATGCAATCCTTGAACAAGACGGCAAGTTGAAGTTGGAATACGACAATGTACAAACGGATGATGTCTATGAGCGGTTTTACAAAGCCAATGAAGTCGTTTTAAAAAGTGCAACAGCAGGTATTTCTAAATCACTTGCAAAAATGTCAGAATCATTTGAGCTACAAAACAAAGCGCTTTCATCATCCCTCGGCAATGCAATGAAAAACCTTGTTCCCCCTGATTATTTGTCGGGATTAATTTCTGCCATTGCCAATATGCCGAAATTTGATTTTCCTCAATTTCATTCTGCGCTTTCTTACATTCTAAAGATACCAACATTTGGAATGTCTTTTGCTGTACAGGATATGCAAAGAATTGATTTCCAGCAATTTAAATCTGCATTGGCGAATGTCCCTCACATTCAGTTTCCTCAATTGGCTTCTGTTATGGCAAATATTCCAAAACCAGTATTTGATATACAGGCTTTTATTGCACCACTTCAAAGTTTTAGTGAAAGTATACGACATATCAATGACGGTTTGGCCCAGACATTACAAGCCCCGCTTATTAAAATGGCGAAGGCGACACAATCGTTATTAGCTTCTGTAGACTTTTCGTTGCTGGCCTATTGCAAAAAGTGGAGCGAGCAAAGAGAAACGCTATTAAAATATGAGTGGTTTTATTCCGACGAACTGCCAGATGACCTTATAAACTATATTCACGATAAGCAGAGTGAATTAGGCATTGATGAAATCGACAAATTGATTATTGATTACTTCCGGCGGGATAGATGTAAGGCGCTGAAAAGCGTGGTGAAAGGGTGGAGTGGCCTACCCTATTTTCGCTGTCGCGCAAAGGTTTTTCATGAAGCACTTGTCAATCATTCAAGGAGATATTTCAATTCTTCTGTAACATTGCTAACTGTGCATACAGAAGGTGTGATAACAGATTTTGTAAGAATAAGCCTCAAGAACCCACGATTCTCCGTAGAAAACGCGATAAAGGATATTAAAAAGGAACTTGGCGAAAGCGAAAAAATATCGATTTACGAATATGAGGTATATAATGATGTAATCGAGCGAATTGAAGTTGCTTTCAATGAAAACTTCAAACATTCTGACCCTGACGCAACATCCAATACATCCCGTCATAAAATTGCACACGGTCATGCATATGAACCGGAAAATGAGGTCAATTCATTGAAGCGTTTTCTGTATCTCAATGAGATATATTATCTGTTCTCGTCGCTCCATTGTAATGCACCTCATTGTCAAGACACGAATTTAGAAAGCTAAGTCATGCTCCTCTCTGCATGTATTGACAAGAGGTAATAAGCTAAGCACTTCCAGAACTACCCAGGCTTTAAATTCAGCGAGTACTAATTTCTCTTTTTCATGCTCTCGTTATAACTTAGCTTTTACTTTTTGTGCCTCACCCTATGGGGTCATTATATTTATCCAAGATCTCCATTTTGTATTTGAAGTCAGTCCAAACTGTCTATTGATCGATACTGGAAGAATAATCGGATTTATCAAGTCTCTCAAGATCCATCTCTTGTGCTGCCGACTTTAATAAATATATTTGTAGTAAAATTATTAAAGCAATGATGATCGGCAATGACAGCCGCATTGCATCGAAAAAGAATAAAATCGCTAAAATAACGTAAGATATCTGCGCAAGATAAACGCCAATCTTCGATGCTTTACTATCATCTGATTCCTTGCTTGCCATATATATAAATGGGCCTGTAGTTACCGAATAGCCGTATAACAAAAGGGGAACCATGCTTACTCCAGTTCTGTCAGTATACATCATCATAAAAAAGAATGCTAACATTACCCAAGCTACAATAGTCACACAACTAATTAGAAGATTCATCGATCCTAATATAATCAGCGGCATTTTCC
>DNNJ01000078.1 GCA_003487955.1 Clostridiales bacterium
ATATCAGTAATGATGTTTGCATTATCAGCAGTTTTGTGTGTTGTAAAACTTCCGGGTTCTGTTATTTCAAGTATAGGACATGGTTTAGGATTATACTCTGCAAATAATTTAAAATCATCAGCATATTTTTTAGGTAATATTACCAGATTTGCTTGAGCATATCCGCCGCACATACCGGATGTCGGTTCTTGAATTTTTTCTTCTCTTATTAATTGCCTTACTTCTTTTGGAGAAAAATCGTGGTATTTATTAGCCATATATCTTATCCTTTCTATACAATAACTATCTTGCACATTTGACATACTCCCATAACTTATAGAAGCGGGGCTTCTCGTTCGGGTAATCTGATGTGATTACACCATAAGCGAGCTATCCCCGGATTCTTGGAAGTTTAAGTTAATTATCTTAATACAAATCTTGTGCCCTTTTATAGGCATTTTCCATCAACTTGTTCTTATCTACAATAACCTTATGATATTTGCCCTCACACATCCTGCCGTTTGAATCGGCACCTACGAAATCAACGAGTATCCTGTTGCCGTCTACTTTTTCAACCGTAAGTATCAGTGTTATTGTATCCCCCACCAATGTTGGATTTATATGAGAAAGTTCTAATTTATTCCCAACAGTTAAATATTGCTGCGGAAGTAAATTGTCAAGCATCTTACATGAAGCTTCAACAATCATGGTCATAAGAGCAGGAGTTGAAACAAGATTTTCTATTGAAGAAGTATTAGCAACATAAGCATCAGAAGCATTAGTCTGCTTTTGATATGTCGTTGAAAGCCCTTCAGTAATTTTATTTTTCATAATGTCCACCTCCATATTATTTTTAATTTTCCTTAATCGTATGTTTGAAAATTATTGAACCTCTTGAACGTCTACCACGTAGTTTACTCCGTTTATAACAATATTCATTTTTCTTACAGGTCCAATGTTCACATATTCTGCCTTTTCAACAGGTACTTCAATTACTCTTTGTGAATTTGCTATTTGAGCTTTTATTTCAGAAAGTTTTTGCTCATACTCTTTATATAATTTATGTGCTTCTTCCAATGTTATTTTTTCAAATACTAATTCACTGCCTTCGCCCATTTGAGAAAGCATCGGTAAGTCAGTTGAAATAACAGTAGCAATTTTTGTATAACCTCCTGCTGTTTGTCTGTCTGCCATAAGTATAATAGGAAGCCCGTTAGCAGGCACCTGTACAGATCCGAATAAAGCACCGTCAGAAATTATGTCGGCTTTTTCTATATGTTTAATAGTTTTTCCGCCAAGCCTGTACCCCATTCTATCTGCTTCCTTGGTTATTTTATATCCATCAGTACTTAAAAAAGTATTTATACCTTCTTCAGTAAAATAATCATCCTGAGGACCTAAAACCACCCTTACATTACCTTTTCTTTTAAACTCCGGGATATATTTTGGCTCCATGAATTTTCCGTAAACTATTTTGTCGGATACCTTAATTTCCAACTCATCATAATTCATCAGTTTTCTGCCTTTAAAACCGCCGATTCCTGTTTTTAAGTAAGTTGATTTGCTGTTGTTTAATAGAGGTACCTCAATTGAACCGCTGAAAGCTATATAGGCTCTAAGACCGCTTGTTACAACTCCAAGGGATAATGTGTCACCCTTTGTAGCTTTGTAGCTTTCCCACATTGAAATTTCTTTGCCGTTTAATGCAGGTTTCATGTTTGCACCTGTTACTGCAAATGATATATCGCAGTCAAATTCCAATTCCGGTCCCAATAGAGTAGCTTCCAATACAGCTTCGTTCTCTTTATTTCCAACCAAGAAATTAGCGACTCTATATGAAAAATTGTCCATAGCTCCTGCAACAGGCATTCCGAATTTTTGGTAACCGATACGTCCTAAATCTTGAACTGTGGTTAAAAATCCACCTTTCTTAACTTTTATACTACTCACGCAGGTCACCTCCTTCAGAAACTATTACTTTTACTTCATATGTACCTTCTTCTACCTGCTTTTTAATTTCCAAGTATTCTTCCTCACTTACTGATACATATCTTACATAATCACCTGCACTAAGCATAACCGGAGGCTCTTTATCAGGATCGTATAACTTTAATGGAGTCCTTCCAATCAACTGCCACCCTCCCGGTGTTTCTGACGGATACATTCCTGTTTGCGCCCCTGCAATTCCCACAGAGCCTGCAGGAATTTTTGTTCTTGGTGAAGACAATCTTGGCGTAGCAATCTTATCGCTCATACCACCTAAGTATGTGAACCCGGGAGTAAATCCCATCATATAAACCAGATAATCAGTACCTGTATGAATTTTTATAACCTCATCCACAGTTATATTGTTATGTTCTGCAACAAAGTTAATATCAG
Source organism: Clostridiales bacterium (assembly GCA_003487955.1). Lineage (GTDB taxonomy): Bacteria > Bacillota > Clostridia > Tissierellales > Sedimentibacteraceae > Sedimentibacter. The sequence goes on from DNNJ01000078.1 coordinate 2,359, forward strand.
GTCCATATTCTCCGCCATATACAGTAGGAAACTCCACAATTCGAATTTCTTCATCTTGACTTTCTACTTGCTTGCTGCTCATAGAATCAAGAGTTGAAATTAATTCGGAATATTCTATCTTTAACGGTTCATACATAATCATTAAAGACCTGTATGTGGGCAACAATTCTTCTATTCCATCAATTTTAGCTTCATCTATTGATTTAACAACATTTCTGATTTTAGCATTGATTTCTTTGGAAATTTCATTGCCAAATTCCATAACTACAGCTTTATCTCCTGCAGAAAGGTATTTTATCTTTTCATACATAACATTATTCCTTTCTTTAATTCTTGTTTATGCCCACAATGATGCTATGCCGGTAAGTGATCTTAATCCTAAAACAGCTGTTACTGCAACAACTATCCAACCTAATATAAATAACCATTGCGCATGCTTGTATTCTCCCACAATGTCTTTTCTCTTAGAAGCTACAAGCATTGTTCCTAATGTAAGCGGTAAAATAAGCCCGTTTAATGAGCCTACTATAACCAATACTTTTGCAGGGCTTCCTACGAATATTTGTATTGCAGTTGATGCTACAATAAATGCTATGGTAGTTATATTTACATGATCGCCTATAGGTTTAATCAATGTTCTTAAGAAAGAAACGGAAGTGAAAGCTGCTCCAACAACAGATGTTAATGCAGCGGCAGCCATTACCAATCCAAAAATTTTATAGCCTAAAGTACCTGCTGCTATTTGGAATGCCGATGCTGCAGGGTTAGTAGGGTCTAATGTAGCTCCTGCTGAAACAACACCTAAAACAGCTAAGAACAGGAGTACTCTTACAATAGTTGCAACTCCCATACCCATCATTGCTGATTGGTTAACTCTATCTAAATTTTCTTCTCCCACGATTCCTGCATCAACAAGTCTGTGTCCGCCTGAAAAAGAAATGTATCCGCCAACTGTCCCTCCTATCAATGTCAATATTTGCAGATAAGGGAATGAGCTGGGTACGAATGTTTCTTTTATAGCTGAACCAACCGGTGGCTTTGATGAAATTGCAACGTATAATATCAATACAATCATTAATGCACCGCAAAATGTTGCAAATTTGTCCATTGCATTTCCAACTTGTTTAACAGAGAATATGATTATACCGATAATTCCCGAAATAGCTATTGCTACATTTAAATCTAATCCAAACAAAACCTGTAACCCTAATCCGGCTCCGCCTACATTACCGATGTTGAAAGCCAATCCGCCCATAGCAACCAATATTGCTACTACATATCCCAATCCGGGCATTACTTTATTTGCTATATCCTGGCCTCTTGCTTTAGAAATACATATAACTCTCCAAATGTTAACCTGAGCAATCAAAGAAAAAATAACTGATATTAAAACAACGAATCCAAATGTTGGTCCTAATTGTGCCGTAAAAGTAGTAGTTTGTGTTAAAAATCCAGGTCCTATTGCAGATGTTGCCATCAAAAATGCAGCACCTATAAGTATTGACTTATCTTTTGACTTGTCTCTTTCACTCATAATATTATCTCCTTATCTCCTTATTATTAAAATTTTTAGTCGGCTAAGTATTGTTAAACCGCTATTTTTGTTAAAATAATTTTTAAGTTCTAAAAAGTAAATATAAATATTTTGCTTTCTTCAAATTGTTAAATAAAATCTTTTAAAGGCATTATCACAACACCTTCATCTTCCAATGCTTTTCTTATTGATTTTACAAACTCAACAGCTTTAGGATTATCGCCATGTACGCAAATTGAATCCGCTTTAATATCAATATCTTCTCCGGTGATGGCCTGAACCTTGCCTTCTTTAACCATCCTGACAACTCTTGAAAGTGCAAGAGTTTCATCAGTTATCATGGAACCTTCCAATTTCCTTGAAACCAGTGTCCCGTCAGTATTATAAGCCCTGTCAGCAAATACTTCATTTGCCGTCTTAAGTCCTACTGCCTTGCCTGCCTTTATCATTTCACTGTTTGCAAGACCCATCAAAATTAAGTTTTTGTCAACTTCGTAAATAGCCTCTGCAATTGCCATAGCTAATTCCGGATCTTTTGCTGCCATGTTGTATAAACCGCCATGAGCTTTAACATGTTGCAGCTCGGTTCCATTGCTTTTAGCAAATGCCCACAAAGCGCCTATTTGATATTTCACATAGTTCTTTGCTTCCTCTTTTGTTACCTTCATTTCTCTTCTGCCAAATCCCATTAAATCAGGGAATCCGGGATGTGCGCCAATGTAAGTGTCTTCCTTAATAGCCAGATCAACTGTTTTTTGCATTACCATCGCATCTCCTGCATGCCATCCGCATGCAATATTTGCTGACGAAACGTATTTAAGTACTTCAGAATCCAAACCAAGTTTATAATTTCCAAAGCTTTCGCCAACATCACTGTTTAAATCTACCTTGTACAATTGTAATCACCTCCTGACGATATTATATGCAATAATTATGCCATTATTAAATTGTACAGTAATTACCGTATTTCAATAAAGAGTAATGAATAATATAAATTATTGTGTTCGAATGTGCTCAAATAAAGAGCGATTCCGCTCCCCGAATCGCTTTTGATATTACTATGGGACTATAAAAATTTAATTGTTTCAATTAAAATATTTTTCCATTCTTCTTTTAAAGGCAAACCTGCTTATCCCTAACATTTCCGCAGCTTTAGTATAGTTATTGCCGCAGTACTTTAAAGCAGATTTGATATAATAGCTCTCCATTTCCATAACTTCATTTTCCAAAGAAAAATCTCCTGAAAAGAGCTTACTGCTTACCTCATCTAATTTAATTTTTGAAAATTCAGGACCTCCATTTAAAGCACTTCTGATTTCGAGGGGTAAATCAATGATATCAATGTATTCACTCTCTCCTAATATTACAATTCTTTCTATAACATTTCTTAGCTCCCTGACATTACCCTTCCATGAGTATAATAACAGTGCTTCTTTGGCTTTGTCAGTAAATCCTTTTATCTTTTTATTGAATTTACAGTTATATTCATCTAAAAAGTGATTTGCTAAGATTAATACATCATCGCCTCTTTCACGCAAAAGAGGCAGATAAACAGGTACTACATTCAATCTGTAATACAAGTCCTCTCTGAATTCCTTATCTTCTATGGCCTTTTCCAAGTCTTTATTAGTTGCAGCAATAATTCTGATATCTACTTCAATATCTTCTAATCCACCCACCCTTTTAAATTTTTTTTCATCTAAAAATCTTAATAGTTTAGGCTGTACTTCCATTGGCAGTTCTGCAATTTCATCCAAAAAAACTGTACTTCCGTCGGCAATTTCCATCAATCCCTTTTTTCTGTTGTTTGCTCCTGTAAATGCATTCTTTTCAAATCCAAAAAGTTCACTTTCTATGAGCTGCTGGGGAATAGCACCACAATTAAGCTTCAGCATGGAAGATTCTCTCCTTATGCTGCGGTTATGGATGGCAGAAGCTACAAGATCTTTACCTGTACCGGTTTCACCTCTGATGAGAACAGTTACATTATCATTTTTTGACAATATATCAATTTTATCGTAAACATCCTTCATGAGAGGATGGTTCCCTTTTATGGGCTTCTTATTTGTATCTTTTTCTTTTTCTTTCTCCAATAAATAAATTTTGTTTTGAAGTTTTAAATTTTCTGCAATCCTTTTTATTATAATCTCTACATCCAGCAAATCAAAGGGTTTGTTAATGTAGTCAAAAGCACCAAGCCTTATTGCCATAACAGCAGTATTGATGTCTCCATAAGCTGTTATAATAACTACCTCGACTTTTCTATCTATTTCTTTTATTTTAGGTAGAATATCCAATCCATTTTCACCGGCTAAACGCATATCGAGAAAAACTATATGAGGTTTATATTCTTTAACCTTTTCAAGAGCAATTTTGCCGGTTGCAGCAGTGCTTATGCTATATCCCAAATCTTTCAATGCTTCCTTCAAAGATAATCTTATAGTCTCTTCATCGTCAACAATCAATATTCTAATTTTCATTTGCTACCTCCATTTATCGGAAACTTGATTATTACTTTAGTTCCTTCACTCACTGCACTCTGTATATCTATTTCTCCCTGATTGCCCATTACCAATTCATATACTACTGATAACCCAAGTCCTGTTCCTTGAGAGCCGGTAGTAAAAAAAGGATTGAATACCTTTGATAGATCTTCAGGCGGTATCCCGCATCCATTATCATGAAAAATAATTTCTATAAATTCTTCCCTTTCTGAGCAATTATTGAAAATAATATGTAAAATTCCTCCTTTATCCATTGCATTAAAAGCATTGTTGATTATGTTGATAAATATCTGCTCAGTTTGAGCCTTGTCCACATATGCAAAAGTTTTTCGGCAGGCATTCTTAATATTTATTTCAATATTATTTTCTTTGGCAGTCTCCGCAATTAAATTTAATGATTTGTCTAAAACCTCCATCAAATCTGTTTTTTCAAAACAAGGTACCCTTGGTTTTGCAAAGTCCAATAAATCTGTAGTTAAATAATTAAGTCTGTCGATTTCAAAAAGTACCCCATTAAGTAATTTTTTATTTGAAATATTCATCTCTCTATCTTCTTTGCACAACCTGTTTTTTAAAACCTGTATGCTTGTCTTCATGCCTGCCAAGGGATTTCGTACTTCATGGGCAATACCTGATGCAAATTGACCTATGGTAGTCAATCTATCCAATGTACTCATGCTGTTTTCAATTCTTTTTCTTTCGGTTATATCGTTAAAACTGCATATGGCTCCGCTAATAACCCCGTCTCCTCCTATCAATAAAGAAGTTGTAACATCGATATATATTTTACTTCCTCCATATCCGTCATCAAATGCAAGGATTTTATTTATCTTTATCTTTGTACTTAGTGTTTCCCTTATTTGATTATGCAAATATTCCTTGACAATGCCAATTTTTTCTCCTTCAGAAGTCAGAAAGTTTTCGGCAGTATGATTTATGGATAATATACATCCATGCTGGTCAGCAGTTAT
>DNNJ01000194.1 GCA_003487955.1 Clostridiales bacterium
AAACGAGACGGGCGGCGACACCATTGGTTGGTGCCATCCTGCCCGTCTCGCGGTTCTGCGGATTCTCGTTATTGACTTGTGTTTGCGGTTATGCTACTTCTGTATTTATGATCTCTGCTGTTCCATCTGGTTTAATAAAAATCAGCGTCTTGCAACCTTTGTGGACAATTTCTACGACGCCAGCTCTTTCATCCAGGCGACAGACCAGCTTGCCGCGAGCGTTTCGGATGTCTCGCATCTCGACGCATCTCCTTTCCTCCGGTTATAAAGAAATGTTCTATGGCCTTTGCGAACTCATTTCTTAAGGCAAGTTTAATCAAAAAAAAGACTGCCGTGGCGGACACCTCATGTCCGCAAATCAAGGCATTAATATAGGGATTCTGCTTGGTAATTGGCATAAAAAAAGGCCATACACAACCCTTTTATTGGGTTCATGTATGGCCCATCATATTTGATAAATAAAAAACCGGACATCACGTGTCCGTTAGGCAAAGATATTTTTTATAACGGGTCGGCCCCGTGCTTTTGTAAAAAAGATCTGATTTCATCCATTGATTGGGGATAAAGGTGGGTCAGAACAAACCTATACCATTGATGGCTTTGATCGTTGTTGTTTAGCGAAAACGGAGACTTATCAATTATATGGTTGCTTATTTCCGGCGGCAGATGCAACCCCAGGCAAATTAGAATTACTGAATTAATAGAGCCGCCCGGCTCTTCGCCATTAAAAATCCGCCTTATAGTACGTTCACTAAGCATTGTTCTTGCTTCTAATTCCTTAAAAGTTACCTTTCTCCAATCCTTCACCATTTTGAGAGAACCCGTAAAACTATTGGCAATTCATTATAAATACGTGCGTTTTCCGCCAATTCATTAGCCAATAGTTTTGCTTTATTCTCTTGAGAGGCGAACTGATAGCCTTTCCCATATACTATGTCAAAACTGATGGTTGAGGTTTCGTCCCTGTTTAGGAAACACTCGCTGTGGTATCTTTCTGCGCAGCCAGCCCTGACTGATAGATCAAATACCAAACAGCACTCGTCCATATGGGTTCTAGCATAATCAGTTAACCTGGTCTGCCCAAATATATCCTGCTCCAAATATTTTGGATGGTTTAAAACAAAATGTGCATCTACATATTGGTAACTACCATCTTTTATAAGGGAGTTTAGCTCTTGGTTAATTAAACTCTGAATTGCCGCATCCACGGCGCTGATGGAAAATGTCTGGTTTCTTTGGAGCGCACCCTTCTTAAATCTGTGGGGTTTAACGTAACGCCCGTCTATGTATATAAAGGCACCCATCGCCTCTTCATATCCAGCATCTATCATGCGAATTTTAGCCGCGGTACGTGATACACGGAAGAAGGCGGCAAGAGCGTCAATGACGGGTTCAATTACGTCTATCAGTTCAGAAGTGCCCAGTTCGTTGCGAAACTGTTTTATAAGTTCAAACGCTTTGGTCTTAAACATGGCAAGGGGCATTTGAATTTTGGGGGCTAAGGAGTTGGCCTGCCATTCCATCCAGTCAGTGGCATCCCTGTTGTTGCCTTTCATACCACCGACCACTTGGCATTTAATGGTGCTGGCACTGTTATTATACAAACGCTCCAATTCAAAAGCTTTTCTGTGCTTGTCCCAGTGAACGCACTCGTGTACGATAGTATTGTGCACGGTACCTATATTACGCAGGAAGTAAGCTTTGGGGTCGACAATAATTGTTCGTGCCTTTACTGGCGTAAATACCATCTCATTCTTATCAGAGTCATATAATTCCGCTTCGCAATCATGAAAATATACCTGTCCAAAGATGGATAAATCCTCAGTAATATCCGTTATCTTAACTTCGAGGCCCATTCTCGCGGCCAGTTTTAGCGGTTCCACTGCAATGGGTGTTTTTAAAGTTTCCGGGTAATACCTGCTTAAAAAGTCATAGGCAACTGTCTCCAGTTCCTCTTTGCGGATATATGGAACCAGGGCGTCTGACATCGGTCTGGGCATCTTGTTCTTTTGGTTGTATATGCTAATACTGGCGATCTCAAAATCATCCAGACTGCAAGCCAAGTCACCGGTGCAGCGCAATGAAAACCACTGGTTACACTGATCATAGTCATCATAATGATGATTACCTTCGGAAACTTCGATTTCCGCTTCTACAACGACATCAAACTCAATTCTCATGTCTGGAAGGTCATTAACTGAAACCAATTTGACTTCCAAATCTGCGAGAGAAACATTACCTATGTTCCGCACTTTGCGTAGTTTTAAATCTAAATTATCTGGTTTTTCTCCAATATATTCCTCTATGGCTGAATAAAATTCATTATAAAACCTGCTTGCGACATAATCGGTAAAAGAACGATTGCCTGCCATGACACAATCCCCTCACTAATAGAGCCTTCTATGCTGTAAATAATATGGTACAAGTAAATTTATTTGAATAAACTGACCATCAAATCGCATAATTCTTTTAGGTAAATTATTTCTATCACTACAGCAGTAGATAAGATCTATATCAAATTCTATTTCAAAACCCAGCGACGTGATCCTTTCCTAGTTTGTTTTCCTTCTTCATTCAAAAGCGAATCTAAGTATGTAAAATCAGCATCATCTTTATCAACCAGTTCATAGATAAATTGATTAAGTGTACCTGGAATCATTGACATTTGCATGATTAGAGGTCTTTCTCTGTCTTTTATTTGTATTATTTCTAATCGATGAGTATTATTATGGGGAAGGTCAACTATAGGCCTTGTTGACTCGTGAGTAATGCTACCATCGATCCTGTCTCTGTAATAGAGTTCAATACTTTCAAATCCAGATAAAAAGGTTTTCATCACTTCAACGGGGAATTGGACTTGAGTTTTTCTTGTTTCGGTGAGGATATCCATAACTAGATACTGTAATGTTTCATTTTTAATTTGACTCTCATTTCTTCTTGTGATAGCAGATTTAGATTCATTACCTCCATCGTCTTCAGTTACGCCTTTGTTTATTCCGGTTCTAGGGCCATGGATCGCACGAATTTTTCTTGAAATTTCAGGACCTTTATTTATTGAATTTAGTGGGTGTGCGCTTCGTACTGAGGATCTTGCTTTTTTTACTTCACTACTGTTCTCGCCTATCTTATTAATAAGATCTTCGCCCTCTTGCGAAACTAAATTGATCAAATTGTCCTTTGTTAATGGTTCCAATGGAGTTGTATATTGATTCCAAACCCGTGTAAAATCTTGATATGTTTCCTGACCTTTAGCTTCATTTTTTTTAAATGAAGCTTTCATGGAAAGTTCAAAGTTACCTAATAACCCACCTTCTGTGCTGTTGGCTGATCCGGTTAATATTACACAGTCTTCATCATTTTCGAAGCAATATGCCTTGGGATGAAATATATAACTATTGCTGCCTGCAGTTAATATTCTAATATTCACATTATCTGGATATTTAATTTGTAGACCTTTTAGAAATTCCAAAGCTTCCCTTGAGGTTATTCCTTGATCAATCCCAATAATCCAGTCAATGCTGTTTCCTTCACTAATGAATTTTGATAAGGCCTCCTCAATCATTACAAGTCCTCCTAAAGTAACAAAAGCAGATAATAATCTAAAGGACTTGTATTTGTTCGAGCTTAGCAACTGATTATTTATATCTTTATAGTGAGCTTCTTCACCTGCATACTGGGATACAAAAGTAACGTTCATAGTTTTTAGCCTCC
>DNNJ01000375.1:0-1611 GCA_003487955.1 Clostridiales bacterium
ATTTTGTAGAATTACTTTTATTCGAGCTTTTTGCTTTGTACCCATTTTTAATAATTTCTTTGCAGAAATCCATTTTAACAGTATTATAACTACAAAAAAAGTACAACGCAAAGCTATTCCAATCATTAAACTTCCATAACTTTGAAAAGCTGTCTCAAAAAAGGTACCTTAAACAAACATCAGCATATAGTCAACTTTTCAAGGTTTTAACTGCTGTTGTAGACCTCTATGTTATGTGGACACACCCTTCACTTATGTGGATAACTTTATGCGCTTTGTACGAGGCTTCGCATTTTTTCTGCCTGACCTTCCTTTATTCTACCTGCAGCCATTGCCAACATTACACATAATGCTATACCACATCTTACCTTCATTTTCTTTATCCCGCGAATATAGTGCTTCTCAAATCCAAAAGATTCATCTAGTCTACTGTTTACTCTTTCAGCAGCTGTCCTTTTGTCATAGGTTCTGTCCCATTTATAGCTTGCTCGGTCAATTGGTGTGAATATCCTTCTATCTATATCAATATCTATTCGTATCCCCTGTTTTACTGGACACTTGTCTATGTACTTGCATTCTATTCCATATTGTTTGGCAGGGCAGAGTTTTCTTAAAGTACCGTGACTTTTTCTATCCTTTTCAAAACCTCCTACGCACATAGCCCGCTCTCTACTTGTTTCCATACAAACACAATATACGTTGCCTTTACAATCATAAATTACGTTCTCATAATCCAGCAGCTGGCGTGTTTTATCCGAATCTTTCCACATATCACGAATATCAATCACAGGCTTTATTCCGTAATCATCCCATAATTTTACAAATAACTTTGTGTCATCATACCCTCTGTCAGCTTCCAAGGTCTCGCATCTATCAATTAGTTCAGGATGCACTTCATTAAGCTCATCTATCATTTCATGACCTTGCTTAACTTCTGATGCAGAGGCTTTAGTTAACTCATAGGCAACAGGCAATTCGTAGTCAGCATCCACGATAAGATGCAATTTGTAGCCAAACCATGATACTACTTTTGACCACGCTGTTCCATCTTCACGGACCCCTTTATATTCCTTCTTTCCCCAGTTCGCATCCAGATCCCGCCGTCCATCTTCTTCTTGGTTTTTGTTTTCTCTTTTGGAAAGGGATGAAATCGCTTTACCATCTATAGCTAAATTTGCTCCGAATCCCGGTAATAACTCTTCCAGTTCATTTACCAAAGCGTTAAATATGTCATTAATCATTTCTTCTTTTTCTAACAAGTTCTTAAGAAACCTTGAATATACGTACGCTCCTGGAACTTTCCCCTTGTGAAAGCCGCACATAAAACGCAATTGTCCATTCCTTGATAGTTCACGTCGCATACTCGATACTGATATATGCTGGAACACTACACCTGCTAAGATTGAATTCCACATTGCCCTTACCGGAAAATCATCACGACCTTTTCCTCTCTCTTTTTCCAGCGCTTGCATCAACTCCTCATCAGGCATATATTCAAGTACCAAGCGCAATCTTTCTAAATCTCCTAAATCTTCAATATCACTCCACACAAAAAGTGTTTGCTGTGGTATAATAGCCATATTGAAAACTCCTTTCTGTAGTGTTTTTGGT
>DNNJ01000375.1:1909-2685 GCA_003487955.1 Clostridiales bacterium
ATTTCAAGGTTTCTACTTATCCACAGCCCTCAAACATGTATTGCTCCGTACAATTTTGGGGGAAAGTTATTTTGTGTCTACCTCCAAACCTTTAGCCTTACTATGTTCGCGGACATCGCAATTAGCTCATAAATAAAATTTATTTTTTACAATAAAAAAACCCTGCAATGGCAAGGTCTTGCAAAGTATTATCTTTTTTATGATGTGTCAAAGAAGGGCTGTCATACCTACCCACATGGGCTTCGTGCTGGATGTTAATCCAATAGCCAATGAGATCGCTGCTACCACCAACGTTGTAATGGAATACCGTGATACTATACGTAGTGGTCAGCTTGAATCTCAAGCCGAAGTTGATGCTGCAGTAGATGAGTTTGTTCAGAAGTTGAAAGACAACAATGTAGATAAAATAGTCCAAGAGGTTCAAAGACAGGTTGATGAATGGAAAAAGAACAAGTAAAATAGCAGCAGCAGAGAACTTGTTTTTTTAACAGTTATTACACATTAACACAATGGTTGCTCGCTCCGGATTGGCTGGGGTGAGCAGCTTTTTTCATATTGATCATAAAATAGCGCAGCTTCCAGCCACAACCCAGTCAGAATATAATATAACTCATTTGGATTCGTATGCACTGTGTCCGGCATTGAATCGAGATGGAGCATATAAAGGCTATCATTAAAAAGTTTTACAGGAATGGCATCGTGTGATACCATAAGAGTAACAACTGTCTTAGTAGGAGGTATAACATGGCTGGTCATTCAAAATGGGCAAATATAAA
>DNNJ01000254.1:0-4264 GCA_003487955.1 Clostridiales bacterium
TGCAATATCAGGTCTTACAACTTTTCTGCCTGTAATCTGCTCAAATGCGCGCAGTACAGCATTGTTGTAGAATGCTCCTCCCTGAACAACAACCTTTTCTCCTAATGAATCGAGATTATTAAGTCTTATTACTTTGAATAAAGCATTCTTAATTACAGAAAACGAAATTCCTGCAGAAATATCGCTTAAGGTTGCTCCTTCTCTTTGAGCTTGTTTAACCTTTGAATTCATAAACACGGTGCATCTTGTACCAAGGTCTACCGGATGTTTTGACCATGTTGCTTCTTCTGCAAACTCCTGAACAGTCATGTCCAATGATTTTGCAAATGTTTCAATAAACGAGCCGCAGCCGGATGAGCAGGCTTCATTAAGCATTATGGAATCAATAACTCCATTTTTTATAATCATGCTTTTCATATCTTGGCCGCCTATGTCAATAATAAAGTCCACGCCCTTTGAAAAGAAATCGGCAGCTTTATAGTGAGCAACAGTTTCAATTTCTCCCACATCCACATTCAAGGCAGCCTTTATCAAATGCTCTCCATAACCGGTAACTGCCGTATATGCTATTTTAATGCCGGAATGCATTTGCGAATATAATCCCTTAACTGCTTGTACGGCGGAATTCAATGGATTTCCTTCATTACTTCCGTAATAGGAATAAAGAATTTCTCCATCTTCTGTAATCAGTACCAATTTAGTGGTGGTTGAACCTGCATCTATACCTAAAAATGCAGCTCCCGAGTATTCTTTAATATTTTTTCTTTTCGCTTTGTGTTCGCTGTGACGCTTAAAGAATTCATTGTATTCATCTTCATTTTTAAACAACGGAGCTAACTCTATTTTACGATATTGAAATTTTGAATTTTCGATTTTTACTTTAATATTATTGTAGAAGTTATTGAAATCTATTTTTTCATTTTCAATGGACATTAAAGCGGCACCAATTGCAACATAGTAGTTGGCATCATCGGGGCACACGTAATTATTCTCAGTAAGAGACAACGTTTCATTAAATCTTTCTCTAAGCTCGGACAAGAAATACAAAGGTCCTCCCAAAAATGCCACATTTCCTTTTATGGATCTTCCTTGGGCAAGTCCGCTTATGGTTTGATTCACAACAGCTTGAAAAATAGATGCTGCGATATCTTCCTGTCTTGCACCATCATTTAACAAAGGCTGGATATCTGATTTGGCAAATACGCCGCAGCGTGATGCAATGGGATAAATTGTTTTATGTTTTTTCGATAATTCATTTAAACCCGCAGCATCAGTCTTCATTAATACAGCCATTTGGTCGATAAATGCACCGGTACCTCCGGCGCAGGAGCCGTTCATTCGCTGTTCCAAGTTTCCTGACAGATATGTTATTTTTGCATCTTCTCCGCCTAATTCTATTACTACATCTGTAGAGGGTATAAACTTTTCTATTGCTGTTGTTGAAGCTGCAACTTCCTGCACGAAAGGGATATCCAAATACTTAGACACGTCAATAGCACCTGAACCCGTAACATTTATTCTGATAAAGCTGTCCTTAAGATGTTCAGATGAATTATTTATTATTTCCGTAACTGTATTTGTAATGTCTGAGTAGTGTCTTTCGTATTGTTTATGTACTATATTTCCGAAATAATCCAATACAGCTATCTTAACTGTAGTTGAGCCGATATCCAATCCAACAAGAAATTCCATAGAAGCCTCCGTTGATAAACATTTGTAATGTATTCATATTATATCATTTTACGGCTTAAAATCAACTTAAATAAAACCTGCTTTTTTTGTGTTTCCTAACACGTATTTACTTCTAAGAAAAAACACTAAATCAAAAGAAATTTGTAATTCAATGAAATATTTAAAGGATTATTGTTATAATTTAACAATAATGTAACTTGAATTTAATATATAAAAGTCTTATAATAAGATAGACAAAACGTTTACATGACCCTTTTTTTACAAATACCTAATAATTATAAATCAGGAGGGCGTTATGAGTAAAAAGCTTTTTACATTTATTAGTGTGCTATTGATTTTTACTATGATTATTACTGCATGCAGCAGCAAAGGCACATCGGCAGATGAAGAAACAATTAAAATAGGCTGGATTGGATCTTTGACCGGCGACCAAGCAGTTTGGGGAACCTGTGAAAGCAATACGGTAAAAATGTTGATTGAAGATGTTAATGCAAGCGGTGGTATACTTGGAAAACAGGTTGAAGGTATTTATTATGATACCAAGGGTGATGCTACAGAGGCTGTAAATGCGACAAAAAGACTTATAACACAGGATGGCGTTTGTGCAATTTTAGGTCCTAATGCCAGCGGTCAGGCTATATCTATTTCCTCTGTTCTTGAACAGTACAAGGTTCCTGATATTTCTACAGTTGGAACAAACCCAAAAGTAACAGTTAATGATGACGGCTCAGTAAAAGAATTTAACTTTAGAGTATGTTTCATAGACCCATATCAGGGTGCTGTTGCTGCAGGCTATGCATATGACAGATTGGGATTAAGAAATGCTGCGGTGCTTTATGACGTGGCAAGTGACTATTCACAAGGATTTACTGAATTCTTTGAAAAAACCTTTACTGAAAAAGGCGGAAAAGTTGTAGCAAAAGAAGGTTTTAAAGGAGGAGATCAGGACTTCAGACCACAACTAAGCAAAATTAATGGTGAAAACCCTGACATGATACTTATGCCTTACTATTATAAGGAAGTTGCATTAAGTGCAAATCAGGCAAGAGAATTAGGGATTGACGCAGTTTTAATAGGAGGGGACGGATGGCCTTCAGAGCAATTAATGACCATGGCAGCTGATGCGATTGAAGGAAGCTATATAGTTAATCACCTGGATTTCAATGACCCTGAAGTAAAACCGCTACAAGACAAATATAGTGGAAAATACAATCTTCCTATGGAATTAAACGGTTATATGGCTCATGATGCATTCCTTCTATTACAAGCAGCAATTGAGGATGCAGGAAGTGCTGATCCGGTAAAAATTACCGAGTCTTTGACAAAAGTATCTGTACAGGGTGTAACAGGAGTTATTAAATTAAGTCCTGAAGACCACAACCCGATTGGAAAAGAGGCGGCAATAGTAAAAGTAGAAAGCGGAGATTATATATTCCAAGAAAAATACGGATTACAATAGTCAATAGTATAGAAGCAAACAACAGATGAAAATAAAGGTACCGTGAGGACTGAATGAATGCTGCTGAGCTAAAAAGTTCAGCAGCTTTTTCCATTTGTTTAAAAGGTGTTTAAAAAGTGTTTATTATTATATATTAAATTTCTTATAAAGATTTTATTTTTTAACTTTTTTCCACTGTTAATAAAACATGTCAATTATATAATTGTAATAATATATTTCCTGTGCAGCTTGCGGCGAAAATTATATATAATGTTTAATGACAGTAGGTGAACAGATGTATAAAATCGAAAAGGAAGAAACTACAAAATTATTGTTGAACTTAGTCAATATTGACAGTCCGTATTTCAAGGAAGACAGAATAATGGAGTATGTCCAAGACTGGCTTATAAATAACAATATAGATGCTTCCATACATGAATATCATGAGTCAAATGTTACTGATTTTAAAGGAAAAAATGTTGTTGTAGTTTTAGAAGGTAATAACAGCGGTCCTGTAATATGCCTTAATGGTCATTTGGACACAGTGATGCTTTGTAAAGGATGGACAACTGCTCCAAAGGGTGAATTAATAGGAGACAGACTGTATGGAGTCGGGGCTTTGGATATGAAATCCGGCTGTGCGGCTACCATGATTGCATTGAAGGCATTTACTGAAAACCATAAAAGTTTTGACGGGAAGATAATTGCAGCCTTCGTATCTGTAGAAGAAGGCCCTTACGGCATGGGAACGAATGCTTTAATTGAAGACGGATACTTAAAAAATGTTGATTTCTCAATTATAACGGAGCCATCTGCAGGATTCACAGGAAAAGAATTCCCTGATATCTGTTTTGGAGCCAGAGGGGGATACGGTCTGGAAATTGAACTGTTCGGCAAATCCACTCATGCAGCTAATCCTCAACTTGGAGTAAGTGCAGCAGTTGATGCTGCAAAAGTAATATGCGAGTTGGAAAATGTAGAATATATTGAAGACCCTCATCTTGGGAAAGGCTCAGTATGTGTGGTTGCGGTTGAAAGTGACGGAGGAGCTTGCAGCGTTCCTGATTATGCAATGATACGTTTGTTCTGGCATATTGTAATAGGAGAAAATGAAGATACCATTACAAAAGAAGT
>DNNJ01000254.1:4481-10956 GCA_003487955.1 Clostridiales bacterium
AAAAAAGCCATAGAAAGAGCAAACATAGAGTGCAGCTACAAGATTAATTTTAGAGAAGTACCTTCTGAAGGTGCAAGGGGATTTATGCCTTACACCATTACCGGAGAAGAGCCTATGACGAAAGCTTTTATGAGTGCAATTGAGAAAGTATGCAATACAAAGCCTACCATATCATATTTTCAAAGTATAGGTGATTTTAACTATTTAGGAACAAGAATAGGTGCACCCGCTGTTATTTTCGGTGCAGCCGGAAGCAATTTCCATGGAAGCGACGAATATGTAGAATTAGATTCAGTCGTAAAAACTGCAGAAGTAATTTACGCTTTTCTTGAAAAGGTACTGTGTTAATTATATAAAAATTGCATTTTTATCTTGCATATATTTTAATAAGTGTTTATAATAATAAAAACGTTTATATTGACTTGGTTTTTTGGACAAGTTAATAATTATAAATTGAGGAGGATGTTATGAATAAAAGGTTGTTATTAATAATCAGTGTTTTATTAGTATTCACAATGATTTTTAGTGCTTGCCAGAATACTGATACCGGAAAACCATCTGAAGAAGAAACAATCAAAATAGGTTGGATAGGTGGATTGACAGGTGATTTTGCTCCTTGGGGAACATGTGAAAGCAATGCCGCTAATCTGATAGCAGAACAAACAAATGCTAATGGCGGAATTTTAGGCAGAAAGGTTGAAATAATCAGTTATGATACAAGAGGTGATGCTGCTGAATCTGTAAATGCTGTAAAAAGGCTTATTACGCAAGATAAAGTTATAGCTGTATTAGGACCTAATACAAGTGGTCAAGCAATGTCAATAACATCTGTGCTAAACGAGCATAAGGTTCCAAACATAGCAACTGTTGCAACTAATCCTACAGTAACAGTTCAAACTGATGGAACAGTAAACCCGTATAATTTTAGGATATGTTTTATTGACCCGTATCAAGGCGCTGTAGCTGCAGGGTATGCAGCTGACAGATTAGGATATACAAAAGGTGCGGTACTTTATGATGTTTCCAGCGATGCTTCACAAGCATTTTCTGAATACTTCCAGCAAACATTCATTGAAAAAGGCGGAGAGATTGTAGCAGTGGAAGGGTTTAAAGGAGGAGATGTAGACTTTAGACCTCAGCTAAGTAAGATAAAAGAAGCAAATCCGGAAGTAATATTATTTCCATATAACTATAAAGACGTAGCATTAAGTGCTAATCAAGCAAGAGAGCTTGGTATTACAGCGACATTAATGGGCGGTGACGGATGGCCTTCGGAAGTACTTATGGAAATGGCCGGAGAAGCAATTGAAGGAAGTTTCATAGTAAACCATTTGGATATAGCTGACCCGGTTGTTAAAGAATTTACAGAGCAATATGTAGAGAAATATGATATTAAACCTGAAATTAATGCATATTTAGTTCATGACGCATTCAAATTACTTGAGGCAGCTATAATAGATGCAAATAGTTTTGATACGGTAAAGATAACAGAATCCTTGACAAAGGTAACAGTTGAAGGTCTAACGGGAACGATTAGATTAAGCGAAGAGGATCACAACCCAATTGGAAAACAAGCTGCTATTCAGGAAATTGTGAACAAAGAATATGTATTCAAAGAGAGATATAGCCCGTATTAAAAGCTTTATACAACATTTGAGGTTGCTGTACAGCAACCTCAAATGTTAAACAAATGAAAGGCAGTATCAGGAGGTTATAAATGAACGTATTTTTGCAACAGGTTGTAAATGGGTTATCAATTGGCAGTATATATGCCCTCATGTCAGTAGGCTATTCTCTTGTATATAGTATAATGAACTTTTCTAATTTCGCACATGGCGGAGTTATTATGATAGGAGCATATTTAGGATATTTCTGTTTAACTCAATTGGGAGTTCCTTTTATTCTTGCTATAATAATGACAGCAATTGGTGCGGGATTATTAGCAGTGTCAATTGAAAGAATAGTATACAGTTCTTTAAGAAAAAGAAACGCACCTTCTCTTTATTTTCTTATATCTGCGATGGGTGCTTCAATATTCTTGGAGAATATAATAATTGCATCTCCTATAGGGCCGACATTCAGGTCTTATCCGGCTATTTTTTCTTCAACACCTATAATGCTTGGAAATACAGCTTTAAGCCGTATTGACCTTTTAATGTTCATAATATCTTTCATAAGTTTGATATTACTCATATTTATTATTGAGAAGACTAAGATAGGACTTTCCATAAGAGCAACAGCTTTCAATATAAAGGGAAGTACACTTATGGGTGTTAATGTTGACAAGGTAATATTTATAATTTTTCTATTGGGAGGATTGCTGGCAGGTATAGCAGGCATGCTTTTTGGCATGAAATACACCGTATATCCGCAAATGGGAGAAATAACAACAAAATCATTTATAGCGGCTGTTTTTGGAGGTCTCGGGAGTCTGCCCGGTGCTGTAATAGGTTCAATACTTCTTGGTCTGATTGAAACTATGTCTTCCGCATATATATCATCACAATACAGGGATTTAATCGCATTTACCCTGTTAATATTTATACTCATTGTTAAGCCTACGGGATTGATGGGTAAGTCCACGGAAGATAAGGCATAGGAGGTTATTATGGGCTGGGATTATGTAATAGGAATTTTAATTTTATCCGGTATAAATTTAATGACTGCCTTAGGTCTTTCATTACTTACCGGTTTTACAGGTCTATTTTCTTTTGGACATGCAGGATTTATAGCAATCGGAGCATACACTGCTACTACAATTACAATGAAGTATAATATTTTTCCGGAATCAATGCTTTGGTTACAATTTTATTTAGCATTGATAATAGCCGGATTAGTATCTATGTTAGTAAGTTTGATTATAGGAAAATTAACCTTAAATTTAAAAGGAGACTATTTTTGCATTGCAACTTTGGGGTTTGGAGAAGCAATAAGACTTATTCTTGATAATGTTTCATATTTCGGAGGAGCCAGAGGTCTTCCAAATATACCTACAGTTGGTACTACTACAATAACTAATGTTATAATTATCGATATTATTGCCGTTATTTGTTTAGTATTCATCATAAATTCAAGACATGGAAGAAATATGACCGCTATCAGAGAAGATGAATTAGCTGCTCAAACTATAGGAATAAATGTATTTAAATATAAAATGATAGCTCTTGCAATAAGTGCTTTTTATGCAGGTATAGCAGGCGGTATGTTAGCGCATTATTTAGGATTCATTCAGCCGATTATGTTCAAGATGATTAAGTCAACAGAACTAACAATAATGGTTGTTTTCGGAGGTCTTGGAAGTGTATCCGGTACTGTTATAGGAACACTGCTCTTAACCTTCTTGCCTGAGGTGTTAAGAAGCTTCTACAATTGGAGACTTGTTCTGTATGGAGCTGCAATAATAATAATTATGATAGCAAGACCGCAAGGAATTATGGGTGGAAAGGAATTCAGGATTATCACGTTTTTTAAAAAGATTGGACGTAAGGAGGAGGTAAAGTCATGAGTGTACTTTCTCTAAAGAATTTAACAAAGCAATTTGGAGGATTAACTGCTGTAGATAATGTTACATTTGATATTGAAGAAGGCGAGATTTTTGGCTTAATAGGACCAAACGGTGCAGGTAAAACCACTATATTTAATTTAATAACAGGAATTTACGGCATTACAAGCGGAGAAATTTTATATTACGATAAAAAATTAGAAAATGTTAAGCCTTTTGAAATAGCAAATATGGGAATTACAAGGACATTTCAAAATATCAGGCTGTTTAAAAAGCTTAGTGCTTATGATAATGTACTTACGGCATGCCATAAATTAGGAGATTACAGCATTCCTGATTCTATTAAAAGATTCGGAAAATTTAAGAATCAAGAAAAGCTGCTAAATGATAAAACAACTGAATTGTTGAAGTTAATGGGCTTATGGAACTGTAAAGATATTGTTGCATCAAATCTGCCTTATGGTCTGCAAAGAAAGCTTGAGATTGCCAGAGCGTTGGCATTGGAGCCTAAGCTTTTATTGCTTGACGAGCCTGCAGCAGGTATGAATCCTGAAGAAACAATACAGCTGATGGAACTGATTAAGGAAATAAGAGACGGATTTAAGCTTACAGTGCTATTAATTGAGCATCATATGGATTTGGTAATGGGTGTTTGTGACAGGATTTTTGTGCTTAATTTCGGCATACCCTTGGCTCTTGGGACTCCCGAGGAAATTCAAGGAGATAAGAGAGTTGTTGAAGCTTATCTTGGGAAGGAGGAGAGTCATGCTTAGAGTTAATAATCTAAATGTTTTTTATGGCGGAATTCATGCTCTCAAAGGAGTGACCATAGATGTTCAAGAAGGTCAGATAGTTTCAATCATAGGCTCAAACGGAGCAGGGAAGTCTACACTTATAAATGCAATCAGCGGCATTGTAAAATATAAGAACGGAGAAATTGTTTACAAGGATGAAAAGCTTCCCAAACAGGCTCATAAAATAGTTAAAGCAGGGATTTGTCAAGTTCCTGAAGGCAGAGTTATTTTTGCAAATCTAACGGTAATTGAAAATTTAAAAATGGGTGCTTTTCTGAGAACTGATAAAGACGGTATTGAAAAGGATTTACAAAGAATATTTAAACTTTTCCCCATATTAAAGGAAAGAGAAAGGCAAATGGCAGGAACTCTTTCCGGAGGAGAGCAGCAGATGCTTGCAATGGGAAGAGGTCTTATGTCAAATCCTGAGCTCATACTCCTTGATGAACCTTCATTAGGGCTTGCACCTTTATTGATAAATACTATATTTGATATTATAATCGAAATCAAAAAGATGGGAAAAACGATTCTTTTGGTTGAACAAAATGCATTTAAGGCATTGTCTATTGCTGATAAGGCATATGTCTTGGAGCAAGGGGCAGTAGTAATGGAAGGACTTGCTTCGGAGCTGATTAAAGATGTAAAAATCCAGGAAGCATATTTAGGGAAGAAAAAATCAGAATCTGTATGACAATGTGGCAAGGGAGCTGTCATCTTCAAGGATGACGGCATCCCGTTACTAAGGACTGCAAAATATGAACCTTTTTGGAAATCTCGGGAGAGATTTTTTTTCATAGTTGATTTTATTATAATATAAAGTTATTATATACTTAAGAATAAAAAAGAGGTGATTATATGAAGCTTACTTTCTTGGGACATTCGGCATTGTTAATTGAAGAAGGAAATTTCAAGGGAATTGTGGACCCCTTTATAACAGGAAATTCTTTGTGTGAAACATGTGTTGATGATTTAGTAAATATAACCCATATTTTTGTAACTCATGGGCACAATGACCATATAGGAGATACAATTAATATAGCAAAAAGAAATAAGGCGCTGATAATTACTAATGCTGAAATTTCTGCATATTTAGGTAAATTTAATTTAAGAACTCATGCCATGCATATTGGGGGCAGGACAAAGTTTGATTTTGGCACTGTTAAAATGACAAATGCTCTCCATGGCTCAGGTATTTCCGACAATGGAAATATGATTTACGGAGGTAATCCGGGAGGATTTGTTATTGAGGTAAATGGCAAAAAAATCTACCATGCAGGTGATACAGGGCTTACATATGATATGAAGCTATTGGAGGACGAAAAAATAGATGTTGCCTTTCTTCCTATAGGAGGCAATTATACCATGGATATCGATGATGCTGTTAAGGCTGCTGATTTTATAAAAGCGAAGACTGTGGTGCCAATGCACTATAATACATTCAAAATTATTAATGCTGACCCTGAAACATTTAAAGATAAAGCAGCATCGAATGTTAAAATACTTAATATTAATGAAAGTATGAATGTATAAATGATTGTTGCATAGTAAAAAACTCATATGGTATAATAACAATATTATCAGAATCAGGGAGGTTAATATATGTTTGCTTTAGTGCTGATATTAAATGATATTTATAAACTTGATGAAATAAATGAGTTGTTCTATGATGAAGAATTAGGAGCTACTTCCATAGACAGTCAGGGAATGGGCAAGGTTCTTTTAGACCATAACATAAACTTACCAATGCTTGACAGCGTAAAAAAACTTATAGACGGAAGGAAGCCATACAGCAAATTAATATTCAGCGTAATAAAAGATAGAGAAAAACTTGATGTTGTTATTCAAAAACTAAGGAAGGAATTGGATTATTTTGAAGAACCGGGCACAGGATTTATGTTTGTAATGCCCGTAATAGAAGTTTATGGCCACAGTACGGAAGGAACTGACAATTAAGAAAGATAAAAATAAAAGTATGGTAAGGTATGGAAACACACCAACCATACTTTTTGTATGCCAACACGTCATTCGCAACGAATTCCAAATATATGCGACGTAAGGAGCAAATATATTTGTGAATGAGACTGCGTAAGCTCAGGTTTTAAAAGATGAGATCCTTCGCTACGCTCAGGATGACAACCCGTTGAGTATGAAAAGTAACGATGTAGAAAAATGGTAAAAA
>DNNJ01000136.1:0-847 GCA_003487955.1 Clostridiales bacterium
GGAAAAAACCAACCCGTGAGCAGTTAAAATGGCAAATTGAGCAGATGCGATATTCGGGAGAACCGGGATGGGTTAATGAAGAGGCAGGCAGTAAAAGAAGACCAAATATGAACGGAGTTAATCCCTGCGGTGAAATACTCCTTGATAACAAGGGGCTTTGCAACTTGACAACTATAAATGTTTATGCATTTGTTGATGAAGATGGGACTCTTGACGAAAGAGGGCTTATCCAGGCACAGCGGCTGTCAGCAAGAGCTGCCTACAGAATGACATGTGTGGAGCTTGAATTGTCCCAGTGGGACAGGGTGCAGCAAAGGGATAAATTGACAGGATGTTCGCTTACAGGTTGGCAGGACATGGTTAATGCTGCAGGTCTTGACAGGGAACAGCAGGCATCATTATTAAGAAAACTCAGAGATGCAGCCCACAATGAGGCAGAAAGATATGCCGGAGAAATCGGTGAAAAAGCACCCATTTTGGTTACTACCGTAAAACCTGAAGGTACATTGTCACAGCTTCCGGGAGTATCCAGCGGTGTTCATTATTCACATGCACCATATTTTTTAAGAAGAGTAAGAATAAACAGCCACGATCCTTTGGTTAAGGTATGTGAAGAATTGGATTACCCGATATATCCGGAGGTAGGTCAGGATATTAAAACATGTACCACAAAGGTTATAGAGTTTCCTCAGAAGGCTCCTGTGGGAAAGACTAAATATGATATAACGGCAATTGAACAATTGGAAAATTATAAACTGTTCATGGAAAACTATGTTCAGCATAACTGTTCAATCACAGTCCATGTAAGGGAGCATGAATGGGATGAAGTAGAGCAGTGGGTATGGGA
>DNNJ01000136.1:1122-2343 GCA_003487955.1 Clostridiales bacterium
TATGAATCAATAACCGAAGAAGAATATAATAAGAGAGTAAAAGAAATGAAGCCGTTCATTCCATCTCTTTTAAACAAATATGAAGCTAAGGAAGAAGCATTGGATGTAGGAAACGACGGCTGTGATACAGGAATTTGCCCCATAAGATAATTAATCATAATTTTAAACAATCCTTAATGCAGATTCATGGAATTAAGGATTGTTTTTCTGTAAACGCAGCAGAAATTAACAGATTATCATTGAACTTTATTCGATTCATCAACAAATTTTTATTGAATATTTGCTATACCTATGATACTATCAAAAAATAAATTTGGGTGATACAAATCAAATATTAAAAAAGATAGAAAGGAATGGAGCAAAAAATGGAAGTTATAATCAAAAATAATTATGAAGAAATAAGCAGATTGGCAGCAGAATATTTAATTAATACGGTTAAAGCCAAAAATGATGCCATATTAGGTCTTCCTACCGGATCAACACCGGTTGGGATGTATAAAGCAGTAATTGCTCAGTACAAAGACAATATTTCATTTCAAAATGTGCGAACATTTAATTTGGATGAATATGTAGGATTAGATAAAACAAACATAAACAGCTACCGCTATTTCATGGATGAAAATTTGTTTTCCCATATAGATATAAAAGAAGAAAATATTCATATTCCAAACGGTGTTGCACAGGATTCTGAACAGGAATGTAGAGATTATGAGGAGATGTTAAGTTCAACAGGTCAGATGGATATAATGTATCTTGGGATTGGACATAACGGACATATCGGTTTTAATGAGCCGGAGGATTTTTTTGAGCCATTCACACATATAGTAAAACTTACTGAAGATACAATAGAAGCTAATAAAAGGTTTTTTGACAGTTTTGAAAGTGTGCCTAAAACTGCCATAACCATGGGTATCAAAACAATAATGTCCGCAAAAAAAATTATACTTTTAGCATCAGGCGGCTCAAAGGCTGAAGCCATATCAAAAACTATAAAGGGAAAAATTACTCCTCAGGTTCCGGCTTCCATATTGCAGCTTCATAATGACGTAACATTAATAATTGATATGGATGCCGCAAAATATTTATAATTCACTTAATACGTTATTGATATATAGGGCTGCTGCATTGGCATAATAGCAATGCAGCAGCTTTTATATTCCAATTACTGTTGACACCCAATTGGGCTGTCATCCTGAGCTTACGCAGTCTCATTCACCAATT
>DNNJ01000136.1:2607-3287 GCA_003487955.1 Clostridiales bacterium
CTACCGCTATTTTTCTCTCCCTCTGGTCGAAAAAATAGGGTTAGGGCATTTTTAATACAAAATTAATTTAATATTTATGTTAATAATGAGGTAAACGTGGTATAATATATCTTAGTAATTATCAGGAGTTAAAATGTTTAATATACAGGAAGAATTAAAGAATTTGCCCGATAGCCCGGGCGTTTATCAGATGAAAAACGCTTTCGGAGAAATAATATATGTGGGTAAGGCTAAAAATTTAAAAAAGAGAGTCAGACAATATTTTCAATCAAAAGCTCATATACCTAAAATTCAGGCTATGATAAAAAATATTTATGAGTTTGAATATATAATTACGGACAATGAAGTTGAAGCACTGATTCTTGAAGCAAATTATATAAAAAAATACAGACCTAAATATAACACCCTTTTAAGGGACGATAAGCAATATCCATATATTAAAATATCTGTTCAGGAAAAGTATCCGAGGATTTACAAGGTTAGAGAAGTAAAAAAAGATGGGGCTAAATATTTCGGACCCTATCCAAGTGCTTATGCCGTAAATGATATAATAGATATTATAGGAAACTTATACAAGCTTAGAAAATGCTCATTAAAACTTGACGGTACAAAGAAATGTAAAAGACCATGCATATATTATCATATAGACAGGTGCACGGCACCCTGTTCTGGAAACGTTG
>DNNJ01000136.1:3594-3992 GCA_003487955.1 Clostridiales bacterium
GACCAGATTAAGGCACTTGAAGTTATTTCAGAAAAACAAAAAGTTGTTTCTCAAGCCGGTATAGACCAAGATGTTATAGGCAGTGCCATAGGCATTGAAGAAGCCTGCATACAGATTTTCTTTATTCGAAACGGCAAAATTATAGGCAGTGAGCACTATTTGCTTACGAATATAGAGAATGAAACAAAGGAACAAATAATCAGCTCATTTTTAACACAGTTTTATACCGGTACAGTATATGTTCCTAAAGAAATATATATTGAAACCGATATAGAAGATATGGAGGTTTTTGAGAAACTTTTGTCCCAAAAAAGGGGAAACAAGGTGACTCTGAAGGTTCCGGTGAAAGGCGAAAAGAGCATGCTTATTAAAATGACAAAGAAAAATGCTCTTGAAAT
>DNNJ01000136.1:4318-11564 GCA_003487955.1 Clostridiales bacterium
GTAGGCTCCATGGTTGTTTTTGAAAAGGGAATTCCTAGCAAAAGCAATTACAGACGTTTCAGAATAAAGACAGTAGAAGGACCGAATGATTATAAAAGTATGGAAGAAATATTGGAAAGAAGAATTAACAGAGGGTTAGGAGATGGCAAGCAAGGTTTCAACAAAATGCCCGACTTAATTTTAATTGACGGAGGAAAAGGACAAACAAATATTGCAGAAGAAGTAATAAATAATTTTGGTTTAAGTATTCCTGTTTGCGGAATGATTAAGGATGACAGACATTTAACAAAAGGATTGATATTTCAAAACAAGGAAATCGTACTTAGCAAGACTGATATAGTTTATAAATTGGTTTACAGAATTCAGGAAGAGGCTCACAGATTTGCAATTGAGTATCACAGGAATTTAAGAGATAAGAAATTGTTTAGTTCAGAGCTTGATAATATTAAGAATATTGGTGAAAAAAGAAAAATTAATTTACTCAAGAAATTTGGTTCTGTTGAAAGTATTAAAACCAAAAGTGTAGACGAACTTTCAACGGTGCCCGGAATGAATATTAAAGCAGCGGAATCAGTTTACAATTATTTTCACAAGGAAAAAAGTTAAAGTCATTGTTATAAATAATCTAATGTAAGTGTCATTCTGAGGGCTTTAGCAAGAATAATCTCAGGTCTTCAAGGAAGGGGGACACACCTCTACTATTTGGATAGTCTTTGAAGAAAGAGGAATGTCCCCGTACTATGAGATCCTTCGCTTACGCTCAGGATGACAACCCAGAACATATTCGTTTATAGTGATAATGATTACTTTTAATTGATAGAGGGATGGTACAATATGCAGTATGTAAAACTTGAAGATTTAGTCAGTTACACGGGAATAGAGCCGGTTTATTATCCGGAGGATGTTCAATCTCGAATATATACACCTGATATAGTAAGACCGGGTCTTCAAATGGCAGGATATTTTGAATGGTTTTCCTTTGAGAGAGTTCAAATAATGGGAAAAGCAGAGATTTTATACATCGAAACATTAGATGAAGAAGTAAAAAAAGAAAGATTAGATAAATTTTTCAGCTTTCCTATACCGGCATTAATTGTGGCAAATGAAATGGAAGTTGATGATGTTATTATTTATTATGCAAAAAAATATAAAAGACCTGTTTTTAAATCAGACGAGAGGACAGATAAATTAGTCAATATAATGATTAACTTCCTTGAAGAAGAATTAGCTGAAGAAACAACATTGCACGGTGTTTGTTTGGAAGTTTTCGGAGTCGGGGTATTATTAAGAGGGAAAAGCAGTATAGGTAAAAGCGAAACAGCTTTGGAGTTAATAAACAGGGGTCACAGGCTTGTGGCAGATGATGCGGTAATAATAAAAAAGGTTGAAGGAGGGCTTAAAGCATCTTGTCCTGAATTAACCCGGCATCTAATGGAAATAAGGGGTATAGGAATTCTTGATATTCAGCATTTGTTTGGCGTAGGTTCCATCAGGATTGAGCAGTTTGTAGAATTAGTGGTTGAATTGGAAGCGTGGGATGAAAACAAGGAATATGACAGAATCGGCAAGGATGAAGAGTTTACGGAAATATTAGGTATTAAAGTATCCACGGTTATAATACCGGTTAGACCGGGAAGAAATACTTCAGCCATCATTGAAATAGCTGCTAAAAATTACAGACAGAAACTTCTTGGATTTAATCCTCTTGAAACTTATAACAAAAAATTTCGAAGTATGATTCGAAAACAATAATGCAACTTTATTTTTTTGTATTGCATTAAGTATCCATTTAAGATATAATTTAAGAGTATTGGCTAAAAGACAATATTTATTGTTATAATTAAAAAATAAATTTATAGGAGGATACAAATGTCAAAAGTTATGAAAACTATGGACGGAAATACCGCTGCAGCGTATATTTCATATGCATTTACTGAAGTAGCGGCAATTTTTCCCATAACACCTTCATCACCAATGCCTGAACTTATTGATGATTGGGCTGCACATGGGCAAAAAAACATATTCGGGCAGACAGTCAGAGTAACTGAGCTTGAATCAGAAGCAGGTGCCGCAGGTGCTGTTCACGGTTCATTGCAAGCAGGAGCATTAACTTCTACATACACTGCTTCCCAAGGATTACTATTAATGATTCCAAACATGTATAAAATTGCAGGAGAATTACTGCCCGGAGTATTCCACGTTACAGCAAGAGCAGTAGCAGGTCACGCTTTATCAATATTTGGAGATCATTCAGATGTTATGGCTGCAAGACAAACAGGTTTTGCATTGTTAGCATCGGGAAGCGTACAGGAAGTAATGGATATTTCTGCAGTGGCACACCTAACAGCTATAAAATCAAGGGTACCTTTTGTTAATTTCTTTGATGGATTCAGAACATCCCATGAAATCCAGAAAATTGAAACAATTGACTATGCAGAGCTAGCTAAATTAGTAGACATGGATGCTGTTGATGAATTCAGAAAAAGAGCATTAAATCCTGAGCATCCTGTTACAAGAGGAACTGCTCAAAATCCGGATATTTTCTTCCAGGCAAAGGAAGCTTCAAACAAATATTATGATGCTGTTCCTGATATAGTTAATGATTATATGAAGGAAATGAGCAAGCTTACCGGAAGAGAATACAAACCATTTGTTTACTACGGTGCACAAGATGCAGATCGCATAATAGTTGCCATCGGTTCAGTAACAGAAGCAGCTAAAGAGGTTATTGACTACTTAAATGCTCAAGGAGAAAAGGTTGGTTTAGTTACAGTTCACTTATACAGACCTTTCTCTGCAAAATACTTCTTTAATGTACTGCCTAAGACTGTTAAAAAAATAGCAGTGTTAGACAGAACCAAAGAGCCCGGTTCAGTTGGTGAGCCATTGTACCTTGATGTAAAATCATTATTCTACAACAAAGAAGATGCACCTATAATAGTAGGCGGAAGATATGGTCTTGGTTCAAAAGACACTACTCCCGCACAAATATTTGCTGTATATGACAACCTTAAAGCTGATGAACCAAAGAACGACTTCACAATAGGTATTGTTGATGATGTTACATTTAAATCTTTGGAAACTCCTGAATTAATAAACGTATCAACTCCGGGTACAGTAAGATGTAAATTCTGGGGACTTGGCTCAGACGGAACAGTTGGTGCTAACAAGGATGCAATAAAAATCATCGGTGACCACACAGATATGTACGCACAAGGTTATTTCTCATATGACTCAAAAAAATCAGGCGGTGTTACTGTATCTCACTTAAGGTTCGGCAAATTTCCCATAAGATCAACTTATTTAATAGATGAAGCAGACTTCGTTTCACTTTCACAGCAATCATATGTAGATAAATATGATGTAGTTGAAGGATTGAAAAAAGGCGGAACTTTTCTTTTAAACACTATCTGGTCAAAAGATGAGCTTGATGCAAACCTACCTGCCAGATACAAAAAATACATGGCTGATAATGACATCAAATTCTATACAATAAATGCAACACAAATAGCTCAGGATATAGGACTTGGCAACAGAACAAATATGATTATCCAGTCTGCGTTCTTTAAATTAGCAGATGTTATTCCTTTAGATGATGCTGTTGAATACTTAAATGCAGCTATAGAAAAATCCTACGGCAAAAAAGGTGATGCTGTAGTAGATATGAACCAGGCTGCTGTTCAAAAAGGTATTTTAGAGCTTGTTAAAATAGATATACCTGAAGCATGGAAAAATGCTTCTGATGACAATAAAGCAAACAGCGGGTTGGCAATACCATTCACTGAAGATGAAAAACCTGAATTTGTAAAGAATGTTGCAGACGTAATGACCAGACAACAAGGAGACAAACTGCCGGTAAGTACATTTGCAGGAAGAGAAGACGGTACATTGCCACATGGAACGGCTGCTTATGAAAAGAGAGGAATTGCAACTACAGTTCCAAAATGGTGCCCTGAAAATTGTATTCAATGTAATCAATGTGCATTCGTATGCCCGCACGCTGTTATAAGACCAACATTGTTGGATGAAAAAGAAAAAGCTGATGCACCCGAAAACTTTGAAACTATTAAAGCAATAGGCAAGGGCTTGGATGGATTAGAATACAGAATTCAAATAAGTACATTGGATTGCACGGGCTGCGGAAACTGTGCAGATATCTGCCCGGGTAAAAAAGGTAATAAAGCTTTGGTAATGACTCCGATAGCAGAAGAGGCAGAAAAAGAAATTCCAAACTGGAAATATGCTATTGATAAAGTGACAATCAAAGATAATTTAATGGATAAAGTAACAGTTAAGGGCAGTCAATTCTGCAAACCATACTTTGAATTTTCGGGAGCATGCGCAGGCTGTGGAGAAACTGCATATGTAAAAGCTGTAACTCAATTGTTCGGCGACAGAATGATGATAGCAAATGCAACAGGCTGCTCATCAATTTGGGGAGCATCTGCACCATCAACTCCATATACAAAGGATGTAAACGGAAGAGGACCATCTTGGGGCAACTCATTGTTTGAAGACAATGCTGAATATGGATATGGAATGGCAACAGCAGTAAGACAAATAAGAGACGGCATTCAATTATCAATGGAAGAATTACTGGAAAAGGATGCAAAGCCTGAAGTGAAAGAAGCAATACAAGAATGGATTCAAAACAGAGAACTAGGCGAAGAATCAAAGGCAGCAAGCGCTAAGGTTGTTGAAGTACTTGAAAAACTTGAACCATGCGATGAATGTGCAGAGGCAGTTAAAAATATATTAGACAAGAAAGATTATCTTGTTAAGAAGTCACAATGGATAATCGGCGGCGACGGTTGGGCATATGACATTGGATACGGTGGATTAGACCATGTGTTGGCATCAGGAGAAGATGTGAATGTACTTGTACTTGATACTGAAGTATATTCAAATACAGGCGGTCAGTCATCAAAAGCAACTCCTACCGCTTCAGTGGCTAAATTTGCTGCAGCAGGCAAAAGAGTAAAGAAAAAAGACCTTGGCATAATTGCTACGACATATGGTTATGTATATGTAGCACAGGTTGCTATCGGCGCAAACATGAATCAATTCTTAAAAGCAATAAAAGAAGCGGAAAGCTACCAAGGACCATCATTGATTATAGCTTACGCACCATGTATCAACCATGGAATTAAAGCAGGAATGGGCAAAACCGTTGACAGAGAAAAGAAAGCCGTTGAAGCAGGATACTGGCATTTGTACAGATTCAATCCACTGCTTAGAGATGAAGGAAAGAATCCATTTGTGTTAGATTCTAAAGCACCATCTGCATCATTCAGAGAATTCCTTGAAGGTGAAGTAAGATATGCATCATTGAAAACTTCATTCCCTGAAACAGCCGAAGAATTATACGTAAAAGCAGAAAAAGATGCTAAAGACAGATATGACGGCTATGTAAGAATGGCTGAAATGAAGTACTAAGATACCTGCGAACCCTATTTTTCCGACCAAAGGGAGCAAATATTTTGGTGAAGGAGACTGCGAGATGCCCTAACCAAAAACAAGGAGACAGGCGAGCCTGTCTTCTTTTTAACGTTTTTTGTTGTATGAATTAAATAAATGTAGTAAAATATAAATGGAATGATTACATGTATTCCAATTGTATCATTCACAAAAAATACAGGGAGCGGGATTATGAAAAGAATAATTTCAGCAATATTAATTGGACTTATGCTTATTACGACATTGGCAGGATGCGGTGTAAATGAATTGGGTTATTTGAATTTATCTAAAGAAATTTCATCATTGACTCAGTATGGTTTTAACAATACAACATCGGTCGTACTTTCAAAAGAATTTGTAGATGAAGAGTATAAGATTGACTTTGAAATAGACGGTGAAGTCAATATGGATGATTTAAATGACTTGTATGGAGAAATGAAATTTACATTTGAAATTAATGATATTGAAATTGAAACTCCTATAAATATTAAGTTTTCAGACAATAAGGTATACATTTCAAAAAATGCTGTTATAGAAATGATAAAATATGAAAAAATGCTTAATGGTACAGAAGAATACGGAAAGATAGTTGAAGAACTGTATAACAATGATTTAAAGGATATAGATTACATAGTGATTAACAGTCAAGCATTTATGTATGGGTTTAATCAAGGTTTAAGCGGAGGATTTCAAGAAATACCGCAAGATGAAGATGCATATGCCAAAAGGTATGATTATACTTATGATTATATAACAAAAGCATTTAAGGGTTTTGATACAAAACTTATAAAGAAAATAAACAATGGATATTCTTTTGAGTTGACACCGGAAAGTGCTTTGGAATTTGCAAAAAGTTTAGTTACATATTTAAATGAAAACAGGGAAGTTGTTTTTGACGAAACAATAAACTATTTGGAAAAGATATATTCTCTTATAGTTGAGGAAGAGTTCACGGTCGAGGAAAAAGCAGCAGCAATAGCTGAAATAAAAGAAAGCAGACAGGAATTCTATGATTTTATCGATGAAGCTGCATTGTTTATGGAATCCGAAGAACTTGAACAAGGCACTTCCATGTTTGATGACAGTATTATAAAAATGGAAATGTATAAGCAAAATGATTCATATAAACAAGTGATTGATTCAGAAATTGTATATGAAAATGTAAGTATGGGAAAACTTAGCTCTATTACAATATTGACACCGAAGAATGTTGAGAAGGTTCCGGTAACAGGAAATACAATAACTTTGGAAGAAATGGAAAAAGCTTATACAAAGGCAGAAAACAAAGTTAATCCTGTTCAGAAAGTTGAAATTCAGTGGTACGCAGATAGCATTAGTACGGAAGTTATAAAATACAGATTAAATGGAAATTATGACTTTGATTTTCAGCCTTATACAATAATTGAAGGCAGAATTTATCTTCCCCTAAGATATATTAGCGAATCCTTTGGAGAAGAAGTAGATTGGGACAATGTAAATAAGAAAGCATACGTAGTACGAAGCGAAGAAAAAGTTGATATGACAGGAGTCTTAGTAGATTCAAGAACAATGATTAAAATAAGAGATTTTGAAAAATTAGGCTATAAAATAGACTATGTTAATGTTGATGGAAAGTCCATAGCAATTATTATTAAATGACAAAAAAAGGCAGGTTTAATTAATTTTATTATAGTAATAATAAAAATAAAATTAATTAAGGAGACAACATGGATAATAAACCAAAACCTGATGACAGAACAGATAATGTTGAAAGAATTCAATTTAATATTGACAATACAATAATGAACTA
>DNNJ01000269.1:0-5916 GCA_003487955.1 Clostridiales bacterium
ATTTTTGCCTTTCAGAACTGTACGCGAAACGATGATTTGGATATTGCTGCAATTAAGAAAAACTTGGAGGAGAAATCTCCTGAGGGCGCAATGTACTGCAGCCTTGATTATTTTAAATTTCTTTTTAATATACAAAAAAGGAAGTCCTTAAGGAATAATGAATATGATTATCTTTGTACAATAACAATTAATCGCAGCGATAACAATTATTATGAACCGGAAATTAAAAAAAGTTTAAGTGATGTATTTTCAGTATTGGAAAGAACTTTAAGAAAAGGTGATGTTTTCACCTCCTGGAATGATAATCAAATTTTAGTAATGCTGCACGATGTGAGAGAAAACGGAACAGAAATAATTAAAGAAAGGCTCATAAATAAATTAAGAGAATATACAAGAATAAACAAAAATGAAATCAAAATGATTTTCCAGCCTATCTTAATGGAAAACACGAAATTATAGATGCCATACAACATTCCTCAGACTGCGAAATGCCATAGCCTATTTATTTTAAAGAGATCACTATAGTGGTCTTTTTTGTGTCCCTTGATTTAAAGACATTTCTCCTTTCTACAAATGCATACCCTTAAGAGGGGATGTGTCCTCATTCCTCTGTCATATAATTAAAATGTAATTAAAATAAAATTGAAATAAAACCTATAAAAAACAGTTTTGTAATTTACATAATTTATAATTAAATAAAAAACTATGAAAAGGAGGAGGAATTATGAAAACAATATATAGAAGAATAGTTTGCTTGGTAATAGCATTTATGATGATAATAGCAATACCCGGCAACCATGCAGAAGCGGCAGAAGTTTTTAACGCAGATAAAATTTACGAAAAAAATATTCATTTTTCATCTACAAATAAACAATCAAATCTCCAAGGATTTTGGAAAGATGGAAATGAAGTTAAATTTGCAATAAGTATATTAGATTCAAAAGCAATAATATCTTCATCATACAATAGTTCGAAAGTATCTAAAACGGTAACCGGTTCAGCAATTGAACATTTTGACGTCAAAATAATTAATGTAAAAGATAATGATGATCAAATAATGGAATTAAAAGTCGATAAGGATGTAAATCAAAAATTTGTAATAATAAATTTTAAAAATATAGAAATAGAAGATGAATTTGATTTGTATATAGAAATAGATAGCGGCAAGGGACACGAATTTGGCGAAGGAATAAAACTTAATAAATCCGGCGATGGCGGTGAAGAACAGCAGCCCGAAGATGACGATGAAAAACTGCCAGGAGACAACAAAGAAGAAGGAACCGGAGGCAACGATGAAGAAGAAACCGGAGGCAACGATGAGGAACAGCTGCCCGGAGATGACGATGAAAAACTGCCAGGAGACAACGATGAAGAAGGAACCGGAGGCAACGATGAAGAAGAAACCGGAGGCAACGATGAAGAAGGAACCGGAGGCAACGATGAAGAAGGAACCGGAAGCAACGATGAAGAAGGAACCGGAAGCAACGATGAAG
Organism: Clostridiales bacterium; assembly: GCA_003487955.1. Classification (GTDB taxonomy): domain Bacteria; phylum Bacillota; class Clostridia; order Tissierellales; family Sedimentibacteraceae; genus Sedimentibacter. The sequence continues at coordinate 1,494 of DNNJ01000269.1, forward strand.
AAGAAACCGGAAGCAACGATGAAGAAGAAACCGGAAGCAACGATGAAGAAGAAACCGGAAGCAACGATGAAGAAGGAACCGGAGTCAACGATGAAGAAGGAACCGAAAGCAACAATGAAGAAGAACCTGAAGTCAACGATGAAGAAGGAACCGAAAGCAACAATGAAGAAGAACCTGAAGTCAACGATGAAGAATCAACCAATGATAAAAAAGACACAAAAAAAGATGATGGAAGAACCGGCGGTGACGGCGGAGCCATAATAGCAAGTATTGCAACTCCATTAGCGGAACTTGAAAAAGCAGATCACTTTGCATATGTAATAGGTTATCCGGAGGGAACAGTTAAACCCAATGATAAAATTACAAGGCAAGAAGTAACAATGATTTTTTACAGACTCCTAACAGATGAAAGCAGAAATAGCCTGATAAGCGAAACAAATTTATTCAGCGATATGGAAAGCCTGTCATGGTCAAATAAAGCAGTATCAACATTATATAATGCAAATATTATAAAAGGGTATCCTGACGGCACATTCAGACCTGAAGCAGCCATAACAAGAGCAGAATTTGCAACCATAGCAGCGAAATTTGATAATCTTGAAGGAGGAAATATAAGCAGGCTTACCGACATAGCCGGACACTGGGCAGAAGATTATATAATATCCTCAGAAATTAAGGGATGGATTAAAGGTTATCCGGATTTGACATTTAAACCTGATGAAGATATTACACGAGCAGAAGCAGTATCACTAATTAACAATGTGCTTGGAAGAAGCGTACCTGCAGCAAACATTCATCCGGAAGCAGCTCCTTGGGCAGATATTAACGAAACGGACTGGTACTACTCAATTATTATGGAAGCTACATACAGCCATAATTATATAACAGAGGATAATGGCGATGAAATTTGGACAGGATTAAAGTCAAATAAAGTATGGCCGTAAATAATAAGAATAATTTAAAAATATACCAATTTAACTATACAATAATAAAAATACAACCATTACATGGGTTGTATTTTTAAAAAAACCATTTGTTTATATTGTGAAATGCAGGGTATATATATGCTAATTACCCTTAAATGGAGGCATGTCCCCATACGGCTTTGTAATTAAAACGTAATCAAAAAGTAATTGAAATTAAACTGATGAATAATAGAAATGTAATTAATACAGTTTATAATAAAAATAAGCAGCACTTGAAAAAATATCTATACGGGAGTGAGGTGATAAAGTGGAATACCCTTCTAAATTTGACTTTTATTTAAAATTTAAGCCGATATACAATAAAGAAGGCAACTTTATTGATTATATATTGACTTATGTCAGTGATTCGTTCATTGAAGCTGTTAACATCAACCCTAAAATGATTTTAGGAAAAAAGTTCTCAGAAATATTAGTAGATATGGATATACTTGGATTTAAGAAGTTCTATTCAAATATCATTCCAAAATCTAAAACCAAGTATGAGGTTCACGTAAAAGAATTAGAAAGATGGTATCTTATTAATTCATTTACAGATATGAGCAATTATGAGAATAATCTGATAATATATTATGTTGACATAACAGGTATTAAACAAAACGAACAACCTATTTATACTATAGATGATAATGTATGTTATCTTAAGGACAGAGAAATTCTGTTATATAAGGACAGGTTGACAGGATTATACAATAAGAATTTCTTCGAGGAAGAGTTGTCAAGGCTTGATACAAAAAGACAACTTCCTATAAGTCTAATTATGGGGGATATTAACGGACTTAAACTTATTAATGATGCTTTTGGACATAGCATGGGTGACAGTGTGCTGAAAAAAGCAGCAGAGATAATGACTGATTCATTCAGAGACGAAGACATAATCAGCAGGGTAGGCGGTGATGAGTTTGTAATTTTACTTCCGATGACTATAGAAAAAACTGCTTTGGATATTGTCGAAAGAGTAAAAAGGAAATTAGAAAACAATCCGTTGGAATTTATTAAAATTAATATAAGCTTCGGAACAGCAACCAAGACATCTGTGGATGAAGATATGAAAAAAATATATAAAAAAGCAGAAGACAGAATGTATTTTAACAAACTGAAGGAAAGCAAGGAAGCAAAGCTTTCAATGATCAAATTCCTGAAGAACAGGTTAGAAAAAATTACTTACGAAACGAAATCTCATTATGACCGGCTCAAAGATCTTACTATGATGATGGCAGAAGCATTGAATCTTTCAGAACCGGAAAAGGAAGAACTGAGGCTTCTCAGTGAATTCCACGATATCGGGAAAATAGGCGTGTCGAAGAATATCCTTCAAAAGGAAGGCAGATTAAGCAGCGAAGAATGGAATGATGTAAAAAGGCATAGTGAAATCGGCTACTACATTGCAAAAGAAATCAAGGATGCTTCATCAATCGACGAACTGATTCTGACACACCACGAACGATGGGACGGCAAGGGTTACCCGGGTCTGTTAAAAAATGACGAAATCCCTTTAGTGGCAAGAATATTTGCAATAGCAGATGCGTATGATGTTATGGTTAATGACAGACCATTTCAAACTAGGATGACAAAAAATGCAGCCCTGAAAGAAATTGGAGAACAATCGGGAAGTCAATTCGACCCGTCACTTGCAAAAGTATTCATAAACTTAATGGCAGAAGAAAAACAAATTGTATAATGATATCACTGAAAGTGTCATTCTGAAGGCTTTTAGCCTGAAGAATCTCAAAAATGTCATTCTGAACGAATGTGAAGAATCTCAAAAAATTAAATATTTGGCAAACCTATTGAAAAATAGCGACGCAAAGCTAAGAAGTCTAAAGTTATTTAACTATGATAGTTCAGCTGCAAATTAATTTATAAAATTTGCAGCTTTTTTAATCAAAGTTATGCAGGAACAAATTTAACATAAAAAAATAATTCTAAATAGAAAGGGGAATAAAAAATGAAAGGAAGAAATATTAAAACAAAAATATTAGCAATCGTATTATCGTTATTGATGATATTGATTTCAATGCCGTTGAATGCCCAGGCAGCTTCTAATGACTGGACACAATTTAAAAATTTAGATGATGAAGAAGAATGGGTTACCGGCAACTTGAACCAAGTTCAATCACATTATGTTGAAGGAATGTCGGTACCACAAAGATTATATTTGAGTGGTATTAAAGACAAGGATACTCACTATGTTGAATTCAAATATCAGTTTACTAAAGGTTATAAACATGGGTATGACTTTATAACTAACTGGGAACAGGCAAAGGCTGCTGCAAATGATTTAATTGGTCAGACATGGAAGGACAACTGGATTTGGTTGGGAATAGACAATGATAAGGTAACTAATTTAGAAAACAATCATTATAAAGTTGATATACCCTTAAGCGGATATGCAAATTCACAACAGGCTGCCTTTGAAGATGAATATGATGATGACCGAACAATTGATGTATATTCAAGTAGTCCTATAACACCCTCAGCAATTACATATAGATTTAATGATGAAGGTAAAGGAGATAGTTTTCTGTACTTTAAAATAGAATGGAAAGGAAATGCTTCAGATGTATTAATTTTATATGCTTCGCATATAGCAATAACCAGTACTGATAAAAATGGATGGGACGATGGTGCCGCACAAATTGGAGGTTCTCCATATCATAATTCAATAGCAAGCGGTTCTGATATTACCGGGTCAAGAGACCATCAAATTCAAATCAGAGATACCTCGGGGCAGGAAAGAGCAGATATATATGTAGAGAAATATGTTTCAATTGACGGGGGAACTACATGGGTTGATGCTAATGGAAAACCGGGACCTATTTTATTAAATGGAACAAATCCTAAATTCAAATTTATTGTTTATAATACTGGCAATGTTGTATTAGACAACATTGAACTAGAAGACAGTGAATTTAATTTAAATGCTACTGTACCTGCATTAAATCCTGGTGAAGAGCATGAGTTAATAATAACAGAAGACTGGACGGCAGGTCAGCACACAAATACAGTTACAGCTACAACAACATATAAAGGCGAGGATTATACGGCAAGTGATGACGCAAATTATTTCGGTGCAGCACCTGATATAGAGATCAAAAAATTATTATCTATAGATAACGGAGAAACTTGGGAAGATGCATCAAAACCTGGACCAAGCATTTTCAGTGATACAGTGCCTAAATTTAAGTTCATTGTTAAGAATATTGGTAATGTTGATTTAACAAATGTTAGCATAACAGACGATGTATTAGGTGAGATAAGTTCTGTTGGCGAGTTAACAGTAAACCAAGAAAAAGAATATGTAGTGACTGGAACTTGGGAGTCAGGACAGCATGAGAACGAAGCAACTGCTTCCGGAAAGTTTACAGATGATAATGGAAAAGAATCTACTGTATCAGATAAAGATAAATCATATTTTTTCGGAAGTGTAACGGGCATAA
>DNNJ01000269.1:6196-10741 GCA_003487955.1 Clostridiales bacterium
AACAAATCCAAAATTTAAATTTGTGGTTACAAATACAGCAAATGTTGAACTTAGTAACGTAGACATAATAGATGACATATTTGGTGATATATATCTTGATGATGTGTTAACAGCAGGACAAGTAAAAGAATATGTAGTGACCGGTACTTGGGTATCAGGTCAACATACAAATGTAGCTACTGCAACAGGTGATCTTTATGTTGAAAATCAAAAGATAACTGCAAGAGCCACGGATCCTGCAAATTATTTCGGTGTAGTACCATCGATAGATGTTGAAAAATACGTTTGGGATGGTGAAGAATGGGATGATGCCGACGAACCAACCGGACCCGTAATACTTAGCGGAATAAATCCTCAATTCAAATTTGTTGTTAAAAACACTGGTAATGTTGATTTGGAAAATATAAAACTTGAAGATACCGTTTTTGATTTATCCGAGGACATTGTTGCTTATTCATTGCAAGTTGCAAACGAAGATAGGTTTAGAATAATTGACTTTTTAGCAGCTAGTGGTGACGTGGATGGACTTGATGAATTTGAGCTAATAATCACTGCACCATGGGCAAAAGGTCCGCACACAAATAGAGCAACAGTCTCAGGTGGGTACGGGGTATACACTTATTCAGATTACGACGATGCAAACTACTTAGGAAAAGAACGAGAAGTAATAGACTACGAATTAGTTATAACCAAGGTTGCAGATGTTGATGAATATGATGCAATCGGAGATGAGATTAATTACACAATCAAAGTAAAGAATACCGGTAATACAAGATTAACCGGAGTAGAAGTAACAGATTCATTGATTGATAATCTGATAAGGTCAGAGGATTACGAGGATGGAATTCTTGAACCGGGAGAAGAATGGACTTTCACAGGAACATACAAAATAGTTCAAGCAGATATTAACAGGGGTTCTGTATTGAATACTGCTAAAGCAGATTCAAATGAAACAGGTGAGGTAACAGATAGTGTTACAGTGGATTATGATAAACCTAGCCCGCCTTCTGAAAACAGAAGATATAGAATGACAATAGATAAAAAAGCAGATGTTAAAGAGTATTCTCAAGCAGGCGATGTAATTGTTTATACAATTACATTAAGAAACACAGGAAACACAGCATTATCTGATGTAGAAGTATCAGATACTATGCTTAAAAACCTGACAGGACCTGAAGGTGATGACAATGATAATAACAGGTTAGATGTAAATGAAACATGGGTATACGAGGGAAGTTATACAGTTACTGAAGAGGATATGCAAAAAAAATCTTTAACTAACACTGCAAAAGCAGAATCAGGACAAACAAATCCTGTTGAAGGTTCAGTTACCGTAAATAAAACGGAAGAAGAGGTTGAAATTTTAGATGAGGAGACAGCCTTAGGAGTGCCTGAAGTAATAATCGAAGAACCTGAAGTTCCTCAAGCAACACTTCCGGATACAGGAGCATTCATGAACACATCAATATTAGCAGCAATCGGTTCAGCTTTTGTACTATCGGGAATTGGTTTAGGAAGAAAGAAACGTAAGTAGCAGCGGTTGAGGAGGAGCACATCCGCTCCTCCTTTTTAAACAAGGATGATATATGAAAAAATTAATATCAAAAATTTTAATATCAGTAGGAATTATAATTATCGGTATTGCTGTTTTTATAGAAGCTTCAACAATTTACAATCAAAAAAAATTAATAGACGAATACAGCAAATATACCGAAACATTAAAAAATATGGAAATCGGCGAATTAACAGCTGAAGCAGCGGAGATTGAAAAATCGGATATTAATACAGAATTAAATACTAATGAACTGCAGATAACGGAACAGCCGGGGCAGGAAGTAACAGAAACTATAGAGCAAAGCAACAATCAGGAAACAGAAGCTCCCAAAGAAGCCCCGGAAAATACAGCCCCTGATTTGACAGAAATATTTAAAAACAAACAAATCAGCGGTTTAATTGAAATTCCTAAAATTAAGGTGAATGCGGCAATACTTGAAGGCACTGATGACAGTGCTTTGCAATATGCAGTCGGTCATTATCCCGGTCTTGGAGAAATAGGGCAGCCCGGGAACTACGTGCTTCTTGGGCATAGAAATTATGTATACGGTCACTTTTTCAGAAATATTGACAAATTAGAGGTTGGAGACCAGATTAACATAAAAAAGAATACAGATACTTATACATACCTTGTAACAGAATCCTTCGTTGTAGCTCCGGAGGAAGTATGGGTATTAGAGCAGACAGAGGAATCTACAATTACTCTTATTACCTGCACACCAATCGGTACTTATACAGACAGATTGATAGTAAAAGGAGTTTTATTAAACAATAATGAACCGGAATAAGTTTTTAATTATGCTGCAATTATTGGATTGCTCGAACTGGAAGCCCCCACTTCTATAAGTGGTGGGAGCATGTCACGTAATTAAAATGTTATCGATATGTGATTAAAAATAAACTGAAAATAAATATAATTGTAATAGTACAATTGTATAATAAGAATAAGTATTGCTATCAATAGAATATATATATTGAGGTGAAAAAAGTGGAATATAATGCAGAAAATGATTTTTATTTAATATTCAAACCAATATATAATAAGGAAGGAAATTTAGAAGATTTTGTTTTAACATATGTAAGCGATTCCTTTTACAATGTTGCCAATATAAGTCCTGGATTAATATTAGGGAAGAATTTTTCTGAAATAGCAGTTGATAATTCGAATAAATTAGGTTTTAAAGAATTATATTTTATAATGAATCCAAAAGCAAAAATAAAATACGAAACTTACCTAAAGGATTTAGAAAGCTGGTATCTTGTTAATATATTTAACGGCACATTTAATAACGATGAAGTTTTGATTATTTATTATGTTGATATTACAGATATTAAACAAAACAGTAGCAGTCTATATAAAAATACGGAAGGTTCAAATAAAATAATTAATATTATTGACAGAGAAAAAATGTTGTACAAGGATACGATAACAGGATTGTATAACAAGAACTTTTTTGAAGAAGAGCTGTCAAGATTAGACACTAAAAGGCAACTCCCTATTAGTATAATTATGGGGGATATAAACGGGCTAAAGCTAATCAATGACGCATTTGGTCATCAAATGGGTGACAGTACTTTAAAAAAGGCAGCTGAAATAATGACCTCCTCATTCAGAGAAGAGGATATCATCTGCAGAGTCGGAGGCGATGAATTTATAGTATTGTTGCCTAAGACATCAGAAGAAACTGCACTGAAAGTAATTGAAAGAGTAAAAAATAAATGTGAAATCAATCCTTTGGATTTTCTAAAAATCAGCATCAGCTTCGGCGTAGCCACAAAAGAATCCAAAGATACAGATATAAATACAGTGTTTAAAAAAGCAGAAAACAAAATGTATTTTAACAAGCTAAAGGAAAGTAAAGAAGCTAAAATTTTAATGATTAGCTCTTTAAAATCAAGACTTGAAAAAATCACATATGAAACCAAGACACATTTCGAGAGGCTTAAGAAATTATGCATAATGATGGCGGAAGCTTTAGACCTGTCCCGGCATGAAAAGGAAGAACTTATTCTTCTATGTGAATTCCATGATATAGGTAAAATTGGAATATCAAAGAATATTCTTCAAAAGCAAGGCAGCCTAAACAGCGAAGAATGGGAAAGCATAAGACGCCACAGTGAAATAGGATACTATATAGCTAAAGAATTCAAAGATGCTTCCCCTGTTGACGAACTGATTTTAATCCATCACGAACGATGGGACGGCAAAGGATATCCCGGTTTACTTAAAAATGAAGAAATACCTTTAGTGGCAAGAATTTTTGCAATAGCAGATGCATATGACATCATGATCACCGGCACACCTTACAAGAACCGTATGAATAATAAACAAGTTCTCAGTGAAATAAAAGATAAATCAGGAAGCCAGTTCGACCCAAATATAGCGGAGGTTTTTATCAAGGTAATGGAAGCACAGAAACAAGTGGTATAATAAGATTACATACTGAACCGCCAAGGATGTCATCCTAAGTAAAGCGAAGCACCTCACCCTTTGTTGTCCGCCTAAACCGTGTCATCCTAAGGCGGAGCGAAGGCTCTCGGCATTTGTCATCCTGAACGCAGTGAAGGATCCTCAGCTCTTAGTAAAAAAATGTTTAATAAAACATTTATTGAGGTATATAATATTATATTCACTTTTAGCAGAATACAAATCTGCAAAATATAAATTTCTAAGATACAAGCTTCAGGATACAAAAAATTAAATATTGGCAAACCTGTCGAAAGATAGGGACGCAAAGCTATGAAGTCTAAAGTTTTTATTACTATGACCGTTCGGCTGCAAAATAAATTAATTATTTTGCAGTTTTTTTAATCGAACAAGGGTACAACCCATGTCATCCCGAGCCGCAGGCAATTGTCATTCTGAGGGCTTTAGCCCGAAGAATCTCAGCATTTTTCATCCTGAGGTGAAGGATCTCATTACTTAGTTAGTAACAACAACCTTTCAAGGGGGGTTCGTTGTTTCTATAAATAGAATTATTAATATCAGGA
>DNNJ01000269.1:11030-11996 GCA_003487955.1 Clostridiales bacterium
AAGAAAGGAGGACAAATCATGAATAAGAATCTGTTTAAGAAAGTAATTTGCTTAGTAATCGCGTTGATGATGGTAATGCCGAACATGCCGATGAATTTGGTGAAAGCCGATGAAGATGTTCTACCAAGTATTGAGGAACCAAATGGTGATACACAAAAAGGTATTTTCAATGGCACAACAACACCACCTGCTATAGGAGGAGATTTACCAGAAGATCCCCCAGTGGATCAACCTGAAGAATATCAATATACAATTAATTATGTGTATAAAGACTTTGATGGAACTCTACAATTTTTGGATATAGAGAACAATCCTTATATTGGTTATGCTCCAGCAGGGGAAATTAATCTCCCTGATTATCCTGAGGTTGAAGGGTATCAATTAGCAGAAGATAATCCAGAAGATATTAATGTAACTGAAGATGGATTAGCAGAGGTAAATATATTATATACTGAAGTTATACCAGTAATGCCAATGGATCTATCGGTGGGACTAATGTCTGAACCGGCTGATTTTACTTTTGAATCTGCCACTGAAGTGTATAAATTAGTAGGGAAATCACCAAATAAAAAGAATTTGGCTCAATTAGCATGGATTCAGGAGAATGATGATTTGATTATTGCCATAATCACACAAACAAATAAACCAATTGAGACAATTGTATTTAATAATGGCATCGATCCAGTTCAATCTTTTGATTCAACTGATATAATCGGCATAGGAGATCCAGCATATAAAGATAACCCGGGTAGTGGACTAATAGTTGATACACCTGCCTTGGTAGATGAAAAACCATTTTTTGTTGGAGATTTTGGCGTTAATTTGAATAGTGAAACATTTATATGGGTTGTTTATAATTTAGGCAATCAAACGCCTACAGGTTCGTTTACCTTAGAGTTATATGCAACAGGCGAAGGTGGTTACCAGATTATAGGTGATAATGCCATTTGGAAAATAAATGGTTCA
>DNNJ01000211.1:0-2533 GCA_003487955.1 Clostridiales bacterium
TATTATTCTTCCGTTTTTTATAAGCATCTTTCACCTGCTCTCTTTTTCATTGATTGTATTATAACACAATATGGTAATAAAGAAAATATTACAAAAAAATATTCTCTGTTGTATACAGAGAATACTTTTTTACTTACTTTATTTTATTTTTTCCATTAATTTATTATATTCTTCCTGGTTCTCGATTTCATAGGCATTACGTTTATGGTAATGTGTGTGAAGATACTTGTGGGAAACGTGACTGTTTGCTTCTTTTAAGAATTCTTCATACAACTTTATGACTTCAGGATTTTTATGCGACTTCCTTAGCGGTAGAGATTTATCAAGCTCGTATAATGCATCCGCACGTTTGGTCTTTGGATTAACTTCAAGTCTTTTCTTTGCAGATACGTGAGATTGACCTCCTCCATGCACACATCCTCCGGGACATGCCATAACTTCTATGAAATGATATTCCTTCTCACCGTTTTTAACGGCTTCCAAAACTTTCGCTGCATTGGCTGTTCCATGTGCAACTGCAACTTTCACTTCGGTATCTTTACCCTCAATTGGAAGTACTACTGATGCTTCCTTAACACCTTCAAGACCTCTTACTCCTTGATACTCAAAATCATCCAAATCCTTACCGGTCAGTATATCTGCAACTGTACGCAGCGCTGCTTCCATAACCCCGCCTGTTGCACCAAAGATCGCACCTGCCCCCGTATATTGTCCTAATATGCTGTCAGGCTCCTCATCAGGCAGGTTGACAAAATTAATTCTTGCTTGTTTAATCATGTCCCCTAATTCTCTTGTGGTCAATGACACATCCACATCTCTCAATCCGTCTACTTCCATTTCCGGCCTGTTAGCTTCTGTTTTCTTTGATGTACATGGCATTATTGATACAGAAAATATTTTTTTCGGGTCTATTCCTTCTTTTTCGGCATAGTATGACTTAACAATTGCGCCAAACATTTGCTGCGGCGATTTACATGTTGATAAATTATCCAAGAATTCAGGATAATTTAATTCGCAGTAACGAATCCAACCCGGTGAGCAAGATGTTATCATAGGCAGCTTGCCGCCGTTTTTCACTCTATTTAATAGCTCTGTACCTTCTTCCAAAATTGTAAGGTCTGCGGAGAAGTTTGTATCAAATACTTTGTCAAAACCGATTCTTTTCAGTGCTGCAACCATTCTTCCGGTCACATCTGTTCCCACAGGCAGCCCGAATTCTTCCCCAAGTGATGCTCTTACTCCCGGTGCAGTTTGCACCACAACATACTTATCAGGGTCATCTATGGCATCCCATACATCATCAACATAGGTTCTTTCCCTCAACGCTGCTACGGGACATGCCTGAATGCACTGTCCGCAATATACGCAGGGCACATCCTTCATGCTGTAATCAAAAGCCGGAGCAACCTCTGTAACAAATCCTCTCTTTGTAAAATCCAAAATTCCTATTCCCTGTACATCTCTGCATGTGCTGACGCATCTTCCGCAAAGAATACATTTGCTTGTATCTCTTACAATAGAATATGACAAATCATCGATTTTTTCTTCTCTCTTCGAACCTTTGAATTCTATATCGCTGATATTCATTTCATCACAGAGCTTTTGCAGCTCACAGGTTTGGTTTCTTAAACAGGTAAGGCATTCTCTGTTGTGATTTGCAAGTATCAGTTCCAGATTCATTTTAACAGCATTTCTTACTCTTTTTGTATTCGTCCTTACATTCATGCCATCTTGAACTTGAAGCACACAGGTTGCAGGAAGGTTTCTCATCGGAACACCTTTTATATCTACTTCTGCAATACATAGTCTGCATGCAGCTATTTCATTTATATCCTTTAAATAGCAAAGGGTTGGTATATCTATACCTGCTTCCTTCGCCGCCAAAAGCACTGTATAATCTTTTGGTACACTGACCTCTATTCCGTTTATAGTTAAATTTACTTTATCCATGTTTGCACCAGCCTTTCTACTTCCTTATAATTGCATGGAAAGTACAAGCTTCCATACAAGCACCGCATTTACTGCACTTATCCTGATTAATTATATGAATTTCTTTGACCTTACCCTCTATAGCTCCTACAGGACATAGTCTTGCACATTTCGTACATCCCTTACAATCCATGGTTATATTATAATTCAAAAGTGACTGGCAAACACCTGCCGGGCATCTTTTCTCCTTAACATGGGCTTCATATTCATCCCTAAAGTATTTTAGTGTTGATAATACAGGATTTGGTGCAGTCTGTCCCAAGCCGCAAAGTGAGGTTTCCTTGATATTTATTGCAAGTTTTTCTAACTTATCAAGATCCTCCATTGTGCCTTTTCCTTCAGCAATTCTATCGAGAATTTCCAACATTCGTTTTGTACCTTCCCTGCAGGGAGTACATTTGCCGCAGGATTCATCAACTGTAAAATCAAGGAAAAATCTTGCAATATCAACCATGCAGTTATCTTCATCCATTACAATCATACCACCGGAGCCCATCATAGAGCCTACAGCAGTAAGATTTTCATAGTCTATAGGAGTATCTAA
>DNNJ01000211.1:2793-11566 GCA_003487955.1 Clostridiales bacterium
TTACCGTTAGGACATCCTCCGCCTATATCATAAATAACTTCTCTTAATTTTGTACCCATTGGTACTTCAACAAGACCGGTGTTATTAATTTTTCCGCCTAATGCGAATACTTTTGTACCAGGTGATTTTTCAGTACCAAAGCTTTTAAACCATTCAGGACCTTTGATTATTATTTGAGGAATATTTGCCAATGTTTCCACATTATTTATAACTGTAGGTTTCCCCCACAACCCTTTGTTAGCAGGAAATGGCGGTTTATTCCTCGACATTCCCCTTTTGCCTTCCAATGACTGCAACAAAGCTGTTTCCTCTCCGCAGACAAAAGCTCCTGCTCCCAATCTTATTTCTACATCAAAGTCAAAACCTGAATCGAATAAATTTTTCCCTAAAAGACCTAATTCCTTAGCCTGTTCTATTGCAATTCTTAATCTGTGAACTGCTATGGGATATTCTGCTCTTACATATATATATCCTTTTGTAGCTCCAATTGCATAACCTGCTATTGCCATAGCTTCCAAAACTGCATGAGGGTCACCTTCCAAAACACTTCTGTCCATAAATGCACCCGGGTCGCCTTCGTCAGCATTGCATATTACATATTTTTGGTCTGCTTTGTTTGGGGCTGCAAAGCTCCATTTCATTCCTGTTGAAAAGCCGGCTCCGCCTCTTCCTTTTAACCCTGAATCTTTAACAAGCTTAATAACTTCTTCGGGAGTCATTTCCGTAAGAACCTTGCCGAGTGCCATATATCCGTCCCTTGCAATATACTCGTTAATGTTCTCGGGATTTATAAGGCCGCAGTTACGAAGCGCAACCCTCTTCTGTTTTTTATAAAAGTCCACTTCGCTTAAAGCTTTTAATTTCTCACCCTTTACGCTTTCATCAAATAAATATTTTGTGACTATTCTTCCTTTTAGTAAATGTTCTTCAACTATTTCATCAACTCTGTCAACAGTCATTCGAGCATAAAATGAACCTTCAGGATATATAATTACGACCGGTCCTACTTCACAAAGACCAAAGCAGCCGGTACCGATAACCTGTACTTCATTGTCTAAATTTACTTCTTTTATTTTTTCTATAAATCTTTCCCTAATCAGAGCAGAATTAGAAGAACTACAGCCCGTTCCTCCGCAAACCAACACATGAGATCTGAAAATCTTCATAACCATCCTCGCTTTCTACCGTTAATTTTCTGAGCCTATCGTATATTCAACTACAACTCTGTTATTTGCCAAATGTTCGGACACAATTCTTTTTGCTTTTTCAGAGTCAACATGAATGTAAGTTACCTTTTCCTTACCCGGAGCATAGATTTCAACTATTGGCTCATAGGTGCACATTCCTATGCAGCCGGTCTGTACAACCGACACATTATTTAAATTTCGTTTTGCTACTTCTTCTACAAATGTGGCTAAGACAGGTCTTGCTCCTGCAGATATTCCACATGTTGCCATGCCCACCACAACACGCACGTCCTTACCGGTATTTCGCATTTCAACATTCTTAATAGATTCATCCCTTAACTTTTTTAATTCTTCCAATGATTTCATAATAACCCCCTACTTATATTTTGCCAGTATTTCAGGTATTTTTTTCGGCTCCAATTTTCCGTATACGTCGTGGTCTATCATCATAACAGGAGCAAGACCGCAGCAGCCTAAACATCGAGTAGCTTCAAAAGTAAATAAATTATCCTGTGTAGTTTCACCTACCTTAATTTTTAACTCTTTTGCTAGTTTGTCCATAATCTTCTGGGCGCCTTTTACATAACATGCTGTGCCGAGACATACTCCAATTTTGTGCTTCCCTTTAGGTTCAATGGCAAATTGTGTATAAAATGTAGCCACTCCATACACTTCAGCTAATGGAACATCTAATTCGGAAGAAATAAACTTTTGAACTTCTATCGGCAAGTATCCGAAAGTTTCCTGAGCCATGTGCAATACTTGCATTAAGGAACCGTTTACATCCTTAACTGAATCAATGTAATCTTTAAGCTCAATAAAAAGTTTTTCATTTGCCTTTACATCTAGTGCCTTTGTCAAAATAATAACCTCCTCATTGCATTTATGATATTTATAAATATTATATAATTTCGTTATTTAATTGTCAATTCATTTTGAAAACATTTACTTAAAAGTATGCAAATTTTATAAATCAATTACTCTTAGTTAATCAATCCATGGTTTTTCCATATTATTATTACTATAATTAATGATATGTTATATGCATTTATAAATATGTATATTCAATATATAAAATCATAGGTTCAACAATTAACAATATCATTCTTCTATTGGCAAAGGTTAGAAGGTCATTTTGTTATGGCATTAGATTGGTGGCAGTGTATAAGATAAAGGACCAGAGGTTTGTAGAGGAATTAACTAATTTGTTTGCTCGTTACCTCGCACAAATTTGGCATCCTGTGCGGTTGACCTAATCTTCTATTTTTAAAAGCTCCAATATTCTGTTTAAGTCGTCATTGCCGGTGTATTCAATTTCTATTTTTCCTTTGTTTTTATTGTTTTTAATATTAACCCTTGTTGAAAATTTTTCTGTCAGCAATTCCTCCAAATATACTATGTATTTATCTTTTTCAGCTTTTGTTTTACGACGTGGTTTTTTTAAAGAACGCACTAACTTTTCTACATCTCTTACACTTAAATTGTCTCTTATTATAATATCCGTCAATGATTTTTGTTTTTCTTTATCCAAGCTTAAAATAGCTCTCCCATGGCCGGCAGTAATTAAGTTTTTAATAATTTTATCCTTCACATATTCGTCTAAATTATTAAGTCTCATTATATTGGTCACATATACTCTTGATTTTCCCACGATATTTGAAACCTGCTCCTGGGTGATTCCGTATCTTTCCATAACAAATTCATAAGCATTTGCTTCATCGATGGGATTTAAATCTTCTCTTTGTATATTTTCAATCAATGCTATTTCAGAGGCGTTTTTGTTTTCTATATCTCTTACTATAGAAGGAATTGTTTTTATATTAGCATTTTTGCAGGCTCTCCATCTTCTTTCCCCTGCTATTATAGTGAATAGTTCACCTTCTTTTCTCAAAATTATAGGCTGAATAACACCATATTTTTTTATGGACTCCGTAAGCTCATTTAACTTATCCTGTTCAAAAACCTTACGAGGCTGATTTGGATTTGGAGAAATCAGATCAATATCTATTTCATGTATTTTTTCATAATCTTCCTTTTCTAAGTCTTCCGGTATCAATGCCGATAAGCCTTTGCCTAATGCTTTTCTCTTCGCAGCCATACTTTCCTAATCTCCTTAATTGTTTTTAATTAATTCTTCAGATAATTTTATATATGCAATACTTCCTTTTGATTTATCGTCATAGAGCATTATAGGCTGTCCAAAGCTTGGTGCTTCGGCAAGCCTGACACTTCTCGGTATTACAGTTCTATATACCTTATCCTTAAAATATTTTTTGACTTCCTCAACAACTTGTATTGAAAGATTGGTTCTGCCGTCAAACATATTCAAAATAACTCCTTCGATTTCAAGCTTAGGATTTAAATTTTTCTTAACAAGCTTAACAGTATCAATAAGCTGTCCTACACCTTCCAAAGAATAGTATTCGCATTGTATGGGTATAAGTACCGTATTTGATGCAGTAAGAGCGTTTAATGACAATAAGCCTAACGAAGGCGGACAATCCACCATAATAAAATCATATTTATTTTCAATTAAATTTATTTTTTCCTTTAATGTTTTTTCCCTGAATTTAGTATTGGTAAGCTCAATTTCAGCACCTGCAAGCTGAATATTTGCAGGAAT
Source organism: Clostridiales bacterium (assembly GCA_003487955.1). GTDB lineage: Bacteria > Bacillota > Clostridia > Tissierellales > Sedimentibacteraceae > Sedimentibacter. Next base: position 6,604 of record DNNJ01000211.1, read on the forward strand.
AAGCTCTAAGTTTTTTATTTCCGTTTTGAAGATGACCTTGTTGATGTCATAATCTTCAATCAATACATCATAAATTGTATATTCAAGCTGATTCTTGTTGAACCCGAATCCGCTGGTTGTGTTGCCTTGAGGGTCAATATCAATGCTAAGTACCTTCTTTCCTTTTAACGCCAATGCCGAACACAGATTAACATTGGTTGTTGTCTTCCCCACACCGCCTTTTTGATTGAAAATACTTATGACTTTGGCCATCTCATCACCCCTGCATGCTTTTTTTAGGAATCTTCACCTTTATTTCAATGTAATCTTCTGATTCATTCTGTTCAAATTTAGCATCAATACCTGTTTTCACTATTTCATTGTAAGCATTTTTTATTGTATTTATATATATCTTATAATTTATAAAGTTCCTCACATAACGCTTGTCCGCTTTTTTCTTAATATTCAGCTCATCAGCAATTGAATCTACAATTTTTTCAGTTTCACTTACATTTAGCTCCTTTTTAATTATTTTTCCAACAATATCAAGAAGAATTTCTTCATCTGTTATTTTTAACAATGCTCTTCCATGACGCTCTGTTAAATTTCCTTCCCTTAATTTTTCTTTAACCGACTCCGGAAGTTTAAGAATTCTTACTTTGTTTGCAATAGCCGATTGAGATTTGCCTAGTTTTTGAGCCAATTGTGTCTGGCTTATGCCAAATTCGCTTATAAGTCTTTCATATGCCGTTGCTTCTTCTATAAAATGCAAATCTTCCCGCTGCAAATTTTCAATCAGAGACATTGCAGCAGATTCTTCTTCCTTAGCTTCAATAATCACAGCAGGAATTGTGTCCATATTTAACATTTTTACAGCTCTATAACGCCTTTCCCCGGCTACTATCTCATAAATATCATCATAGATTTTTCTTACCGTAATAGGCTGTATGATTCCATAATTATCTATGGACTGACTCAATTCTTCCAATGCCTTTTTATCAAAAATTTTTCTCGGCTGATTTTTGTTTGGAATTATTTTATTTACATCAATATGTACAATATTGCTTATCATTTCTCCCCCTTATTTTAACGGATCCTTGCTTGGTTTCCCTGCTTTTCTAGGATACTTGATTTTTGTTGGTTCTACCTTCTCTATTATAACAATTTTTCTGATAATATCAGTACCCGGAAGATAAATTTCTTTAATTTCTTTAATTTTTCCGCCAAGTTTTTTAATTGCGCTGTCGGAATTTGAAATTTCCCGGGAAATATTGTCGCTTTTATATGCTGCAAAATATCCGCCTGCTTTTACAAAGGGAATACAATATTCACTTAAAACATTAAGGGGTGCCACAGCTCTTGAAACACATATATCGTAACATTCTCTATATTCCTTATTTTGACCGTAATCTTCAGCTCTTCCGTGAATAAGCTTTACATCCTTTAATTCCAAATCTTTCGTAATCTCAGACAAAAAGTCTATTCTCTTTCTTAAACTGTCCAACAATGTAATTTTATAATTGTCATTAATAATTTTAAGGGGCAGACCCGGGAACCCTCCTCCAGTACCCACATCGATTACAGTTTTGTTTTCATTAATATTATCTTCATTCAACAAAAGAACGCTGTCAAGAAAATGTTTTATATAAATTTCTTCATCATCTTCTATGGATGTAATATTTATTTTTTTATTCCATTCCTTTAACAGCTCTCTGTATAAAACAAATTTATTATCAATATCTTTGCTGTAGGGTAATTTAAGCCGGTTAAAACCCTCTTCCAATGTTTTTATCACAATCTCACCTATTATTTTTATTGTATGCCATTAAATAAATCAACAGCACATTTATATCGGCAGGTGAAACACCTGAAATCCTTGAAGCCTGACCTATTGAGTCTGGTCTTATTCTGTTTAGTTTCTGCCTTGCTTCAATTCTCAGACTTCTTACATCATCGTAGTTTATATCATTGGGAATCTTTCTGTTTTCAAGTTTTTTAAACTGTTCCACCTGTGCTATCTGCTTTTGTATATACCCCTCATACTTTATGACTGTTTCCACATAATCCTTTGTTTCTTTTCTTAATACAGGTCTGTCTGTATCCAAAAACAATGTATTGTCATAATTCAGCTCAGTTCTTCTCAATAGCTCATAAAGGGTTGTTGGAATTTTTAAAGAAACACTTCCTATATTTTCCAAAGCTTCGTTAATTTCTGCTTTGGGCGTTATTTTAAGAGCTTTTAATCTTTCAATTTCATTTTCAATTCTTTGTTTTTTATCTTTGTATCTTTTATATCTTTCTTCGGTAACCAATCCTATTTCGTAGCCTTTTTTCGTAAGCCTTTCATCAGCATTGTCCTGTCTTAAAAGAAGCCTGTACTCTGCTCTTGATGTCATCATTCTATAAGGTTCGTTTGTTCCCTTTGTAACCAAATCATCAATCAACACGCCGATATATGCTTCCGACCGGTCTAAAATTAAAGGCTCCCTGTTGTTTAAGCTCAAATATGCATTTATTCCCGCCATCAATCCTTGTGCTGCAGCTTCTTCATATCCTGAGCTCCCGTTAATCTGTCCGGCAAAAAATAAATTTTTTATGCTTATTAATTCAAGGCTCAATTTAAGCTGAGTAGGGTCGATGGCATCATATTCTATAGCGTATGCAGGTCTCATAATTTCTGCATTTTCAAGGCCTATCATGGACCTGTACATTTGAATTTGAATTTCATAAGGCAGAGATGTTGACATGCCCTGGATATACATTTCTTTTGTATCAAGACCTTCAGGCTCTACAAAAAGCTGATGTTTTTCCTTGTCTGAAAATTTAACTACCTTATCCTCCAATGAAGGGCAGTACCTTGGTCCCACACTTTTTATAACCCCGCCGTAAAGGGGCGATCTGTCTAAATTCTTTCTTATTAATTCATGAGTCTGCTTTGTAGTGTAGGTAATGTAGCAGGGTACCTGCTTAATATTAATTTCATCATTCATAAATGAAAAAGGTATTATTTCTTCATCACCTGTCTGCTCAGCCATCTTTTCATAATTAATCGAATCCTTGTGTATTCTTGCAGGTGTTCCTGTTTTAAATTTTATAAGCTCAATTCCTAAATCCATCAGTGAATCGGACAATTCATTTGCAGGGGCCAAACCATCAGGTCCAGATGAATAATTCAATTCACCCATATAAATTCTTCCCTTTAAATATGTGCCTGTAGTAACTATGACAGTCCTTGTCCTGTAGTATGCCCCAAGCTTGGTATATACATTAAAGCTTTTATCTTCGTTTATCGTTATCTTAGTTGCTTCGGTTTGAATTATCCTTAGATTTTCCTGGTTTTCAATTACTTTTTTCATTTCCGTATGATACTTTTTTTTGTCGGCCTGGGCCCTTAAGGAATGTACTGCAGGTCCTTTTGAACGATTTAACATTTTACATTGTATCATAGTTTTATCTATATTTAAACCCATTTCTCCGCCAAGAGCATCTATTTCCCTGACTAAGTGTCCTTTTGCCGTCCCTCCGATATTGGGGTTGCATGGCATCATGGCTATTGAGTCAAGGCTTAACGTCAGCATTATTGTTTTTAAACCAAGTCTGGCAGTGGCCAAGGATGCTTCACATCCTGCATGACCTGCACCTATAACCAGCACATCAATGCTTTCTTCAAGAAATTCCTTTACTTTGTCTTCCATTGTTGTTCCTTCCTAATTTGGGGACATTCCTTCTTAGCTTTCTCCGTAGACTCTAATTTAGGGACATTCCTTTTACTCCAAAGACTATCCCCATACTAAAGGTGTGTCCCTATACCTTATTAGGTGTGTCCCCTTTCCTATTTTCCTATGCAAAATTCATCGAATATTTTGTCAACCAAATCATCACTGACCGATTTACCTACAATCAATCCCAAATTTTCCATTGCTTCCATTAAGTCTATCTCAATAAAATCAATGGGCATATTATTCTTAATTGAGCTTAAAACTTCTTCAATGCTGTTTTTTGCTTTTATCAATAAATTTTTATGTCTCACGTTGTTAATAATAAGTTCATCTGTTACATCTAAATGACCTTCGAAAAACAAAGAGTTTATTTTATTGATAATATCATCCAAGCCCTGAGCTTGTAAAATAGATACATTAATAATTTCTTCTTCTATTTTTTTATAAGAAGACAGCTCAAGCTTATTTTCCAAATCAGTTTTATTCCTTATATAAATAACCTTTTTATTCTTAATAAAATCAAGTATGATTTCATCCTCTTTTTCAAGCTCTTTTGATGAATCAAAAATCATAATTACCAAATCAGCGTCCCTGACTTTTTCCAAAGCTTTTTCAACACCTATTTTTTCTACCGTGTCATCAGTTTCCCTTATCCCTGCGGTATCGATTATTTTTAAGGGAACTCCTTTGATATTGACATATTCTTCTATGGTATCCCTTGTTGTTCCCGGAACCTCTGTAACAATCGCACGATTCTCATTTAATAGAAAATTCATAAGAGATGATTTTCCTACGTTTGGTTTTCCAAGTATTACCGTCTTTATGCCTTCCTTTAATATTTTCCCGGTGTCAGCTGTTTTTATGAGTTTATTAAGTTCAGGCGCCAAGTTGTTACATAAAGTTTTAACTCTCTCAATAGTTATTTCATCCTCATCGTATTCGGGAAAATCAATGTTAACTTCAATATTTGCCAACAATTCCATTATTTCATTTATAACTGCATTTATCTGCTTTGACAACCTGCCTTCCAAATGTTTTACGGAAATTTCATGACTTGAATCCGTCTTGGAATTTATTATGTCAATTACTGCTTCTGCTTGGGTTAAGTCAATTCTTCCGTTTAGAAAAGCTCTCTTTGTAAATTCTCCTCTTTCAGCTGTTCTGCAGCCATAATGAAGTACCGTGTCCAATATCTTTTTAGCGGAAATAATTCCCCCGTGACAGTTAATTTCAATAATATCTTCCCTTGTATATGTGTTTGGAGC
>DNNJ01000211.1:11903-12271 GCA_003487955.1 Clostridiales bacterium
TGCAATATTTAATGCATCATTTCCGCTTAATCTTATTATGTTAATACCTGCATTGCCGGGAAATGTTGCAATTGCAGCAATTGTATCACTAAACATCTCATCACCAAATCCTTTATTAATACCTTATATCATTTTATCTTAATTATATATAAAAGTACATATATTTAAATTAAAAATGTAAGAATTCAAAATTACTAAGAAGAACATTAATAAACATAAAGCGAACATTTGCAGAACATGATTATAATTCTTAGCGAATGTAAGTTAAAAATCTGTTAAACAGCTTGCTTTGTTTGAGCGCAGCGAGTTTGCAAGCTGTAGGATTTTTAGCCGGAATGAGCTCATAGAATTATTCGTGGCCGAAACCG
>DNNJ01000223.1:0-460 GCA_003487955.1 Clostridiales bacterium
ATCATAGAGGTAATGCTTGTTTTCCCGTGGCTTCCTCCAATAACAATACGGGTTTTGTTTTTTGATTGTTCGTAAATAAATTCAGGATAAGAATAGATTTTAATATTTAATTCTTTAGCTTTTATTAATTCAGGATTATCCGCACGTGCATGCATGCCTATAATAACGGCATCTAAATCGGAGTTTATACGAGAGGGATGCCAACCAATATCTTTCGGATATATGTTGTATTTTTTCAAACGTCCGGCAGCCGGTTCAAATATTTCATCGTCTGAACCACTGATTTCATCCCCTTTTATTTTAAGTGAAATAGCTAAATTGTGCATGGCACTGCCTCCGATGGCTATAAAATGAATTTTCATATAGTCGAATTTGTTTATATTCTTATACAGCAATTGAATATATTTATAAACGTCAATGCAAAAAAATCATTGTATTATTAATCATTTTTATATAAAAA
>DNNJ01000223.1:654-2327 GCA_003487955.1 Clostridiales bacterium
TGCGAAGCAAAAACTATTTTTATCTGTCTGTGTGTAATTAGCCAATTTTATGTACATTTGCGAAATATTTAAATGTTTTTGAAGTAGAAATTATAATTATCTGAAAATGAAAAAAGTGAGTTTATTTTTATCTGTGATTTTGTTCATGACTATAGAATTAAAATCACAAATTATTATCGTAGAAAATGAAAATTTCGAAACCTATCTATCTACATGGACTGTTCAACCCACATACGCTTGGATGCCTAATACAAATTTGTATGTAAGCGGGAATCAGTCTTATGTGGGATTTGTTCCGACACTTAATAGTGATTCGGTATTGTTTACAACCCCTTTTTATAATTTGGTTAATTATTCGCAAGTCAAGCTTTATTTTAATCATATATGTAAGGTTAGCAACCAAGATTTGTGTCAAATAGAATATAGAGAGAATCATCAAAGTGCAGTTTGGAAACCTATTCCTGTTTCATCCTACGAAGGAAATGGAATATATAAACATATGCGCTTTCATGATTCATCCTACGTTGAATGGAAAAATGATAGTCTGTTAGCGGTTCCTGATAACACATGGTGGAAACGTGAAGTTTTTGATATTTCCAATGAAGTATGCTTTGCTAATGTGCAATTTCGGTTTAAAATAAAAAAAGGAAATACAACAGGCACCCATTTTTCCTCTGGATGGTTCATAGATGATTTTATCATTCAAGCTTCGGTTCACCCGATTGTGCCTCCTGAATTGTCGTTTATAACTACTTATCCTGATACTGTTTTTGAAACGGGACCTTTCCCTTTTATCGCCAAAATTAAGTCAAGAACCTTGGCTCCGCTTAATATACCCGTATTAAAGTATACATCTACATATAATCAGATAGTTACTCACGATTCCATTGTTATGACAGCTGTGGAAGGGGATTCCATTTGGAGCGCTACTATACCACAACACGTATACGGTACAGAAATTCAATATTCTGTTTTTGCAGAAGATACAATGGGGAATAATGATTTCAGACAAGGGCATTTTCACATCAAACGTCTTCCTCCTTACGTCTTAAATTCCGTGGCATTGCATAAAATGGATGCTCCCGATACTGTAGAAAAGTATAATACTTTGATGCCCGTACTAGTTACAATAAAAAATAAGGGATTAAATAATTTACAATCAGCTAATATACAATGGTCGGTAAATGGAATAACCCAAACATCCGTTAATTGGTCGGGGAATTTGCCAGATGGGTTTCAAGATCAAGTTGTTATTGGATCCTATTTGTCAGGAATGCATGGTACATATGATGAAATATGGGTGTGGGTAAAACTACCCAATGGGGTGAGTGACTCCATTCTGAGTGACGATACATTGAAATTAAAAATTTATAATTGCAAAGAATTGTTTGATGGAGACTATATTATTGGACAAAATCCTTTATCGGACTTTGCAACCATAAATCTTGCTTTACAGTCATTAAAAAATGCTGATTGCATCAGAGGAGATATTAGGTTTCAGTTAGCGTCAGGAACCTATACTGAGAACATTGATCTGACAAATTTCGCCAATTATTTGAATGGATATTCTCTGACATTAACCTCATTGGCTAATCATAAAGATAGTGTTGTTTTAAATGATACAGCAGGAACCTTAATTACCATTAATAACACAAATAATATTTATATAAACA
>DNNJ01000223.1:2561-7918 GCA_003487955.1 Clostridiales bacterium
TTAGATGTTGCTCAAAGAGGAACTTATGCGATTGAATTTAAAGGAAGTGCAAACAATATAGAAATTCGGGATTGTAATATATATGCAAATCCTACGGCTGTTACAGAAGCTTACGCCGGAATAATGAAATCGGAAAACGTGAATGGCATAGCAAACAATGTACGTATCATCCATAATGTGTTTGATGGAGGATTTTATAATGTTTTAATGCACGGAGGATTATCAAATGCTTATGCTACAGGGTATATTGTTGATAGTAATACTTGTACAAATGCTGACTATAAAGGGATAGAATTAATAAAAATGAATGCTTTTAGTGTTTCATATAATCAAATTATTTCTCGTTTTACAGATGGTTTTCATATAGTGATGAATCTTTCTTTATCGTATGGGACGATTGATGAAGTTATTGGAAATAAATTATATTTGCAGCGTTCCGGATCTACTACAACTTCCACTTTATCTTTATACTTAAAGAATATAAATATGTCAGTTTCTCATCATGTTTTAGTATTAAATAATGAGATTAGACTAAATGTTAATAGCCTATCAACATATGGAATATATACCCATACAGCAAAATGTGATTTTCTACACAATTCTATATATGTTACGACACAGTTAAATGGTGGTTTAGGCTTACATGTATATAATAGCGCTGCTACTATAAAAAATAACAATATTCATTGTATAGGGAACCCTCCCATAGATTATAATACTAGCGGTGTTACATCGGATTATAATAATTTAGTAGGAACAAATTTTCAATTAACGCAATTCAAGGCAAGCAAAGGAAAGGATTCAAATTCAGTCAGTATAATACCTGCCTATATCAACGTATCCAATAGCTTAGAACTATCCGATTATTCGTCGTTTACATGTCCGCGTTTGCCGAATGTAATATTTGATATAAATACCAATTACCGAACTTCAATAACAACCATGGGGGCGTATTCCATCCCCATTTGGGAGGGTTATAACTTAGTGATGCATGCTTTAGTGAGTCCAAGTGTCTTAGAGTATGCAGCTTGTGATGTGCCGGCTGTATCGGATATCAGAGTAAGTGTTAGAAATAATGGAACCGAATTGATTGATTTCAGTAATACGCCCATGCAATTATCGGTGAAAGTCAATGGCGCAGTGAGTTTTCAAATAGATACTATTATAAGTTCGGGTTTATTGGCAATAGGAGCGAACGATACGTTTACCGTTACTTCTATGTTTCCAACTTCAGCTATCGGCAATTATAATATCAGCGTTTATTTAACGTATGCTTTAGATACCCTACATTCAGATGACACATTGTATGCTGTTTATGTGGTAAGTAGAATCAACTTGCCTTATGATGTAGATTTTAGTTATAATCCTCCGGAATTATGGGTAACTTCTTTAAGTGGAGATATTGTATGGGAACAAGAAAGCGGTTCCGGTACGCAGCCCGACATTGCACCGGTTTTTGGAAATGGACGCTTAGTGTTTAGGGGTGCCGAAGAAACAGGCTCTTTATCGCAAGCCATTTTTAAAGGAATTGATTTAACCTCTGCATCACATCCTCGTTTGGGATTTTGGTATGCACATGATAATACGTTTGGGAGAGATGTTGTTGTTGTGAAATTAGCAACAAATGATTCTTTGTCGCCCATAATTTTAACTGCTGTCTTGCGTTATGATCCGAGTTATGCAAATCCAGGATGGAAATATTATGAAATAGACTTATCCCCTTATCAAATGGAAAACTGTGTGAGCATTATATTTGAAGCATCAGGATTTGGAACGGGAAATCAAAATATAGATAGAATTCGTATCTTTGGATATCAGGATTTAAAATTATCATTACTCATGCCTGATTTGGATAGTTTCACAAACTGCGATCTCTTCAATAAACCCATTCAAGTTGTTCTTGAAAATTTAAGTACACAGCAAATTATTCTTCCACCTAATACGGAAATAAAATTGAAAATAAATGCTCCTCAACCTATGAATTATTCCATCCCTGTCAATGGCGTGCTTGAAGGCAATGCTGTAGATACTTTTTTATTGCTTGATTCATTTGATTTTTCGCTGTCACAAAGCTATGATTTAACAGCATATATTCAAAGTGTTGATAGCAATTCAATCAATGATACAGATCATGTAATTTATACGCTTAATCCTGACATAGCATTAGATTCAATAGGAGGAGTAGATGCTTTTCATTGTAAACAAATTGGCGAAACAGTATATGTGAGTGCCTTTTTGCAAAATATAGGTAATGTGGCTTTGAATAATATTCCTCTGCAAATTACAATTAATCACACTCATACTATTTATGACACCGTGTATACTGCTTTATTGCCCGGGAATAGTATACAATATCATTTCACTAAACCTTATATAGTACCCAATGCAACACAAGTTCAGCCATATTATCACATTTCTGTTAAAGCAAATTATCCCTGTGATGCCCAGACGTTGAATGATGAAATAGCTTTTCTTGCTTGTGTGGAAATGGATGCTGTATTTGACCTACGTATAAATGCAATCAACAAACCTCAACAAGGACATTGTGATAAAGGATTGACGGATTTATATGCAAAAATTGCATTTATAAATCAAGGGGAAGAAGATTTGTATGATGTTGTTTTGTGTTTGACCATTGATAGTGCTCACCATATCATGCAAACTCTAAATGATACTTTATCACATATAATGGCGAATTCTACCGTATATTATGAGTTTTCAAAACCTTATTTGGTGCCAAATATGAAATCAGTGGAAAATACCTATACGCTGAGTGTTTATTTTGAACGCATGGATAGCGACACCAATGCATTGAATGATACGCTTCGTATGCAAGCTTGTGCTGTTTTTAATGATGTAGATGTGCGAGCTTATTCTTCTATAAATTGGAATATGGGACAAAATATACCCAATCCGGCATGGACAAAAACTCAAATTCCTTATTCCATACCTCAGGAGGATAACGTAATTTTCAGTGTAATGAGTATTAACGGCCAATTGCTTTACAGTGAAGAAATCCAAGCTGATGCCGGTTCTCATTTTCTGGAAATAAATACACAAACGCTGTCTGCCGGTATTTACTATTACAGCATGGAATTCCAAGGTCAACGCATCGTAAAGAAAATGACGATACAGAAATAACGGTTACTTTAATATAGATGAGCTTATTATTATGTAGCAGCCTTTTTGATGCTTACATTCAATTACTGATTTTTGTACTAAAACACAGATAAACAGTCAACAAAAAAGGGATGTAAATTTATCACATCCCTTTTAAATATTTAAATATTATCTTATTAAATATTAGCTTGATTGGCTGTAATGGCTACTACATTCACGATATCTTCCACGGAGCATCCGCGGGAGAGGTCATTAATGGGAGCGGCCATGCCTTGCATAACAGGTCCCACGGCTTCGGCACCGGCTAATCGCTGAACTAGCTTATAGGCAATGTTTCCTACTTCGAGGGTAGGGAATACCAATACGTTGGCTTTTCCTGCAATTAGACTTCCCGGTGCTTTGTTGGCACCTACTTTGGGAACGATAGCTGCATCGGCTTGCAATTCACCGTCAATGGCAAGATCGGGAGCTATTTGTTTGGCTAATGCCGTTGCTTCGACTACTTTATCGACCATTTCATGTTTGGCACTTCCTTTGGTTGAAAAACTTAACATAGCAACACGGGGATCTAAGCCGGCCACACTCTTAGCCGTTTTTGCTGTAACGACAGCAATCTCGGCCAATTCTTGTGCATTCGGATTGGGGTGAGCCGCACAATCGGCAAATACCATAATACCATTATCTCCCCATTGTTTGTCTTTCATTATCATAATAAATGCACCCGAGACAACACTTACTCCGGCTAAAGTTTTTACTATCTGAAAAGCAGGTCGTAAGACATCACCTGTGGCATTCATCGCACCGGCCACTTCACCGTCGGCTTCTTTGTTTTTAATGAGTAAAGTACCTAAATACAAAGGGTCTTTTGCTAAACGTGTGGCTTTGTCCATATCCATGCCTTTGTGTTTACGTATCTCATACAACATATTGGCATAATATGCTATTTTAGGATTGTTTTCAGGGTCGATTATCTGTGCTTTGTGAATGTAGTTTAAATTCCATTCTTTGGCTTTGTTTAATATTAATTCTTTGTTTCCCAATAAGATGAGTCGGGCAATCTTTTCCGATAAAATAATATCGGCAGCTTTTAAGGTTCTTTCTTCCATTCCTTCAGGCAAAACAATGCATTTATCGGCTTGTTTGGCCATAGCCTTGATGTTCGTTATTAAATCCATATCTTTTAAAAATTATTTATTTTTAGGTAAAATTTTAATTCCGACAAAATTACTAAAAATTAACATGTAAAATAAACGATAAGGATAGATTATTTGTTTAAGATACCAAAGCTGCTTATAAAGTCATATTTGATGGATGTTTTGATAAGATTTGGAAATAATGTTTCAATAATCCGAGCATGAGAAAATTGATTGATAAAACGCCAATATACGCAAGAGCTAAAGAGCGGATGAACGATGAATGCTTTTCAGATTAACGACCGATCTCTGTCGGGTTTGAATTAACTGTTTTATGGAAAGTAAAATGTTAACAAAAAATTGTGAGGAATTTGTTGTGAAGATTATTTTGACTTTTATCGGATAATAATGAATTTTATGTACTTTTGCAGCTGTAATGTAATTCTACTAAGCGTAATAATATAAGGTAATTAGTTATGATATTGAAAAATAATAAAATCGGCATAACTTTATATGTAATCATTTCTTTTATATTGGGTTTTACGGCGTGTGAATCAACAGGGACACAAGGCAAGGGTTTGTTGTCGTCGTCGGGGAGATCGGGAGAGATGTTGGTGGTGTGTCAATCATCGGCATGGAAAGGTGCATTGGGAGATAGTCTGCGTAGTATGTTTATGTCATCGTTGGAATGTTTACCTCAAAATGAACCATATTTCACTCTTTCACATATTTCAAACGATAAATTTAATGCTATCTATCAGAAACAAAGAAATATTTTATACGTTGATATCAATTCTTCGTATACAGAAGCAAAAGTTACCGTATCAAAAGATAAATGGGCGTCGCCTCAATTAATAATAACCCTTTTTGTTTCGGATGAAAAAGCTGCTATTGCATTGGCGGCAACTCATAAGGATAAAATCATGAGTTTGTTTTTAGATTCGGAAATCAAGCGTTTTCAACGTGCTCAATTTGCTCAGCAGGATAAGAGTATAGATAAAAAACTTAAAAAATCATATAAACTATCCATGATTGTACCACAGGGATTTATTTTTGCCGTTAAAAATGAAAATTTTTGTTGGATGCGTAAAGAAACTAAATATT